>NZ_AENZ01000086.1:0-111437 GCF_000183485.2 Alistipes sp. HGB5
CGAGAGAGCTTTTTTTATAATCTTTCGAATATACGCATCACCTTTCTCCCGTTATCCTGTAGTGACGACGAGCAGCAGATTAATGACGTTATTGTTCGAATGATTCAGAGCGGTCATGGCCGGATTTCTGTGTTTGTTCCGTTTCAAAGATAAGTATATAAAATCAGACGTACAAATAAATTCCTAAAGAAATTTAATAATGTGATATTCCGGAAGCAGATCGTTCTCTGTGGTTGCTGTTTTCAGGTCGTATTCCTCATTTGCTTACAATTTGAAACCGCGGTTTTTGGCCTTAAAACCTGTTTTAGGCCGATTTGTGCGGGATTTGTGGTCCTGTGTCTTTGTAATATATTACGGTTTTTATATTATTATAGGTGTATGCGGCCTTTTTGTGCTATTCATTTCGCTGTAAAACCCTTGCGGATTATTTGGAAAGCATCTTACAAATCGTTACCTGATTTGGATATTAAATTTTTTTGTTTTATATTTGTCCCTGATGGATATGAAACGGAATCATACGATGTTCGGAGAGTGCGGGAACACCTGCGCTCCGACGACGTATGCCGCCCTCTCCGTTATCTTCACGACTGCCGCTACTACAACCCCTGTGGGGGTTTAGTTTGTTTTTTCCGTCAGAAGCATTTCCGTATGCACACCCGGCCAAGGCTGCCGGGGCGGAAACCCGGATTTTCAGTCATAGGCAGTTTAATTCAAAGAAGATTTTACCATGAAACATATCAAGGTTTTCGCCCCCGGAACGGTGGCGAATCTGGGCTGCGGCTTCGACATCATGGGCCTGACGCTCGACGGCGTGGGCGACCGGATCGAGGTCGCCGCCGAAGCGGGCGCGAGCGGGCTTGCGATCCGCAACGAGAGCGGGAAGAGACTCCCCGAAAAACCCGAAGACAACGTCATAACCCCGGCCGTCGCAGCCATGCTCGAAGCGTACGGAAAGCCCGTGCAGGTCGAGATCACGATTCTCGAAAAGATAGCTCCCGGAAGCGGCATCGGATCGAGCGCCGCCTCGTCGGCCGCCGCCGTCTACGGGCTGAACGAACTGCTGGGCCGCCCCTTTGCGGCGGAACGGCTGGTGGAGTTCGCCATGATGGGCGAAGCGCTGATCGGCGGCACGCCCCATGCCGACAACGTCGGGCCGGCCCTGCTGGGCGGCGTGGTGCTGATCCGCGGATACGGGCCGCTGGACATCATCCGCCTGCCGGTACCCGACGACTTTTTCTACGCCGTGGCGCATCCCGACATTGTGGTCGGCACCAAGGAGGCGCGCGAGGTGCTGCCCCGCGAGATTCCGATGGCGCATGCCGTCACGCAGTGGGGCAACGTCGGCGGACTTGTCGCCGGACTGGCGCTGGGCGACGTGGCGCTGATCGGCCGCTCGATGCACGACGTCGTCGCGGAGCCTTACCGCAAGGGGTTCATTCCCGGTTACGACCGTTTGAAGGAGGGGGTGCTCTCCGAAGGTGCTCTGGCCATGAACATCGCCGGATCGGGACCTTCGGTCTTTGCGCTGGCCGCCGAAGGGTCGGTGTCGGAACGGGTCGCCGAGCGGATGAAGAGCCATTTCGCCGGGCTGGGAATCGGCTGCAACATCTATGCGGGCCGCGTGTCGAACCGCGGTGCGCGAATCGAAGAATAAGAAAAGACGAAAACCATGAAATACTACAGCACGAGAGACAAAGCACTTGCACGGCCTTGTTCGCTGCGCGAAGCCGTCGAGGCGGGGCTGGCGCCCGACGGGGGACTGTTCGTCCCCGAACGTATTCCGCAGGCGGATATGGCGGTCGCGGAGCGGCTGGCCGGGGAGTCCTATGCCGCATTGGCGGGGTATCTGGCCGCACTGTTCTTCGGCGAAGATATCGACCGCGGGATTTTGCAGCGCGAGATAGACCGCATCTACGATTTTCAGGTTCCCCTGCGTCCGGTCGGCAGCCGCTATACGCTGGAGCTGTTCCACGGCCCGACGTTCGCGTTCAAGGACTTCGGCGCCGGATTCATGGGCCGCATGGTCGGCCTGCTGGGCGGCGCGGATGAAAAGCTGGTGATCCTGACGGCGACGTCGGGCGATACGGGCAGCGCCGTGGCGCACGGTTTTTACGACGTGCCGGGCGTCGAGGTGGTGCTGCTCTATCCCGAAGGGAAGATCAGCCGCCTGCAGGAGTGCCAGATGACCGCGCTCGGAGGCAATATCCATCCGCTGCGCGTGGGCGGAACCTTCGACGACTGCCAGCGGCTGGTCAAGGAGCTGTTCGCCGACAGCTCTTTCAGGGCCGCACACCGCGTGTCGTCGGCCAATTCGATCAACCTGCTGCGGTGGATTCCGCAGGCGTTCTATTACTTCTACGGGTATTTCCGGTGGCGGCAGGCGTCGGGCGGCGAAAATCCGGTGGTCGTGGTGCCGAGCGGCAACTACGGCAACCTCTCGGCCGGCATGCTGGCGCGCCGCATGGGGCTGCCCCTCGGCGGATTCGTCGCGGCGTCGAACGCCAACGACGTGGTGCCCGAATTCCTGCGGACGGGCGATTACCGTCCGCGGCCGTCGGTGCGGACGCTGGCCAATGCGATGGACGTCGGAGCGCCGAGCAACTTCGAGCGGATGATGTGGCTGTGCGGCGGCGATGCGGACGCCCTGCGCGGCGAATTGCTGGGGTTCCGGTGCGACGACGCCATGATCCGCCGTACGATCGACGGGCTGTACCGGAATTACGGTTATCTGTCCGATCCGCACAGCGCCGTGGGCTATGCGGCTTCCGTGGCCTGCGGCAGGCCGGGGTTTTACCTTTCGACGGCCCATCCGGCCAAGTTCGGCGAGGTCATTTCGCCCGTGACCGGGGCGAAGGTGCCGTTGCCTCCGCGCCTTGCGGAACTGGTGAAGCGTCCGCGGGTTTCGGAGCCGATGGCGGTGGATCTTGGGGCGCTGGAGGAGTACGTCGCCGGAGTGTGAGATTCGCGGCGGTCCCCGCTGGTGTTTCGGTGCCGATGACGGGCGAATGACATGCCGGTGATTTGCCGGTGACGGTTCTACGGCAGGCGGATAGCGGGCGGCGCGATGGCGGAATCCGTCCCCTTCCGGAACTGTCCGCTGCGGCGAGACCGTGTTCCGGAACTGCGCGGCAGGGACTGGCGATGTTCGGTTATGGTCGGGCCGGTTTGGAGCCGAGCCGACTCCCGGCCCCGAAACGGCGGGAAGAATGGAATTGAAAAAGGGTTGCAACGCGGCGGTTGCAGCCCTTTCTTTGTGCGGGATTTCCGGGTTGCGTGCGGAATTCCCTTTTTGTGTGCGTGACTCTCCTTTTGCGTGCGGGGTTCCCGGCTAAATATGCGCGGCGATGAAATCCCCGACCTCGGAGGTCGAATAGCGCCGTTCGCCCTGTGCGGCGAGGTCCTCGGTGACGATCCCTTCGGTGAGCGCCCGGTTTACGGCGTCGCGGACGGCGCTCCCTTCGGCGGTCAGCCCCAGATGTTCGAGCAGCATGGCGGCCGAGAGGATCGCAGCCATCGGGTTGGCGATGTTTTTGCCTGCGGCCTGCGGGTAGGAGCCGTGGATCGGCTCGAAAAGCGCGACTTCGGACCCCACGCTGGCCGACGGAAGCATGCCCAGCGAGCCGCTGATGACGCTGGCTTCGTCGGTGAGGATGTCGCCGAACATGTTTTCGGTGACGATCACGTCGAAATGGGTCGGCTGGCGGATGATCTGCATCGCGGCGTTGTCCACGAACATGAAGTCCAGCTCCACTTCGGGGTATTGGGGTGCGAGCTGCTGCGCGATCTCGCGCCAGAAGCGCGAGGTTTCGAGGACGTTGGCCTTGTCGACTACCGTCAGGTGACGGCGGCGGCTCATGGCCAGCCGGAACGCCACGTGCAGCACGCGCTCGATCTCCTGCCGCGAGTAGGTGCAGGTGTCCACGGCCCGGTCGCCCCCTTCGTCGCGGCCCTGCGGCCGTCCGAAATAGATGCCGCCCGTCAGTTCGCGGACGCAGACGAAGTCGGTGCCCCGCACCACCTCGGCCTTGAGCGGCGAGCGGTCGGCCAGCGTGTCGAAGAGCGCGATGGGGCGCAGGTTGGCGAACAGTCCCAGCGACTTGCGCATGCGCAGCAGCCCCTGTTCGGGGCGTACCGGCGCTTTGGGGTCGTTGTCGTATTTGGGGTCGCCGATGGCGCCGAACAGCACGGCGTCGGCTTCGCGGCAGATTTTGTGCGTCTCCTCCGGGTAGGGATCCCCCGTGGCGTCGATGGCGCAGGCGCCCACCAGCGCTTCGCGGTAGGTGAAGTTGTGCGCATACTTCCGGGCGACGTGGTCCAGCGCCTTGACGGCTTGCGCGATGATCTCAGGACCGATGCCGTCGCCGGCTAAAAGGGCTATGTTAACATTCATGGTCGTTATAGTTTGTTTCGATTATGTTCAGCATTTTGATCGTCGCCTTGATAGCGGCTTCGGTCTGGTCGGCATCCAGACCGCGCGTTTTGAATACCTTGCCGCCCATTTCCCACGTGATGATGGTCTGCACGAAGGCGTCGGTGCGGCCGCCGGGCGGGATCGAGACGGTGTAGTTGCGCAGCATCGGGAACTCGCGCCGGAGCTGGTGCTCGTAGATTTGCCGCAGCGCCCGCATGAAGGCGTCGTACTGGCCGTCGCCGGCCGAGGTCTGCTCGTACTCCCGTCCGTTGATCTCGATCTTGAGCGAAGCCGCGGGATGCAGCCCCTGCGCCAGCGAAAGGCTGTAGTTGAGGATGCGGACCGGATTTTCGGCCAGATCGTAACGCAGTACGTCGGCAATGATGTAGGGCAGGTCCTCGGCGGTCACCAGCTCCTTCTTGTCGCTCAGCTCCACGACCCGTTCGGTCACCTTGCGCATCGAGGCTTCGTCGAGGTCGATGCCCAGCGTTTCGAGGTTCTTCATGATGTTGGCCTTGCCCGAAGTCTTGCCGAGGGCGTATTCGCGGACGCGGCCGAACCGTTCGGGAAGCAGTTCGTTGAAGTAGAGGTTGTTCTTGTTGTCGCCGTCGGCGTGGATGCCGGCGCACTGCGTGAAGACGCTTTCGCCGACGATCGGGCGGTTGGCGGGAATGCGGATGCCGGTGTAGGTCTCGACCATGCGGCTGACGTGGTTGATCTTCGTCTCGTCGATGCCGGTGGCGCGGTGCAGGCGGTCGTGCAGGACGGCGACCGTACTCGACAGCGGTGCGTTCCCGGCCCGCTCGCCCAGCCCGTTTACCGTGACGTGGACCCCGTGGAATCCGGCTTTCACGGCCGCGGCGGTATTGGCGACGGCCAGATCGTAGTCGTTGTGGGCGTGGAAGTCGAAGCGCAGGCGGGGATAGCGCCGCACCAGATCGCCGCAGAACCGTTCGGTGGCGTAGGGATCGAGCACGCCCAGCGTGTCGGGGCACATGAAACGCTGCACGGGGGCGTCGGCCAGTGCGTCGAGCATGGCGTAGACGTACTCCGGCGAATGCTGCATGCCGTTGGACCAGTCTTCCAGATAGATGTTTACCCGCATGCCCCGCGCGACGGCCTTGTCGATCGTAGCGCGGATGTCGCCGAGGTGCTCTTCGGGCGTGCGGCGGAGCTGCTCGCGGCAGTGCTTGAGCGACCCTTTGGTCAGCAGGTTCACAACGCGGCATCCGGCGTCGCCGAGCCAGTCGAGGGATATGCCGCCGTCGATGAATCCCAGCGCCTCGATGCGGTCCGAATAGCCTTTGGAGGCGGCCCACTCGGCGATGCGCCGCACGGCCTCCTGCTCGCCCTGCGAGACCCGCGCCGAAGCGATCTCGATGCGGCTGACGCGCAGTTCCTCCAGCAGCAGCCGGGCGATGGAGAGCTTTTCGCGGGCGTTGAACGAAACGCCCGACGTCTGCTCGCCGTCGCGCAGCGTGGTATCCATTATTTCGACCGGGGGAAGCATCGTCGCGGGGCTATTTTCGGGCGGCTTCGAACCGTCGGATCTGGTCGGAGATGCTGCACAGATAATCCACGTCGTCGTAGCCGTTCTGCAGGCAGCGTTTCTTGTAGGCGTCGATCTCGAACCGTTCGCTGCGGCCCGTGGCTTCGGCGGTCAGCGTCTGCCCCTCCAGATCGACCGTAAAACGGGCCGCGGGATCGTCGGCTATGGCGGCGAAGATCGCCGCGAGGAAGTTGTCGCTCACCGTGATCGGCAGCAGACCGTTGTTGAGGGCGTTGTTGCGGAAGATGTCGGCGAAGAAACTCGACACCACGACGCGGAAGCCGTAGTCGGCGATGGCCCATGCGGCGTGTTCGCGCGAACTGCCGCACCCGAAGTTGCGGCCTGCGACCAGTATGCGGCCTTCGTAGCGGCTGTCGTTGAGCGGGAACGAAGCGACCTTCCGACCCTCGGCGTCGTAACGCCAGTCGCGGAAGAGGTTGTCGCCGAAGCCTTTGCGCTCGGTGGCTTTGAGAAAGCGCGCCGGGATGATCTGGTCGGTATCTATGTTTTCCGTGCGGACGGGCACCGCCCCCGACGTGAAAGTTTCGAATTTGGGTATGGACATTTTTCTTGACTTTTACATTTCAAACACCTTGCGCGGGTCTTCGATGCGCCCGCAGACGGCAGCGGCGGCGGCCACCGCGATGCCCGAAAGCATCGTCCGTGCGCCCGGACCCTGACGCCCTTCGAAATTGCGGTTCGAGGTCGAAACGCAGTATTTGCCCGCCGGAATCTTGTCGGCGTTCATCGCCAGACAGGCCGAACAGCCCGGCTGGCGGAGTTCGAATCCCGCGTCGGCCAGAATCCGGTCCAGTCCCTCGGCCCTTGCGGCGGCTTCGACGCCTTTCGAGCCGGGGACGATCCACGCCGTTATGTTGTCGGCCTTGCGGCGGCTTTCGACCAGCCGTGCGAAAAGGCGCAGGTCCTCGATGCGGCCGTTGGTGCAGCTGCCGACGAAGACGTAATCGACGGGTTTGCCCTGCAGCGTTTCGCCGGATTCGAATCCCATGTATTTCAACGCCTTGTCGTCGGCGTCGGCGGGAATCGCCGCATCGACGGCCATCCCCATGCCGGGGTTGGTGCCGTAGGTGATCATCGGGGCGATGTCGGCGGCGTCGAAGCGGTATTCCTTGTCGAAAACCGCGTCGGCATCGCTGTAAAGTTCGCGCCAGCGGGCCGCGGCCCGGTCGAAAGCGGCGCCCTGCGGCGCGCGTTCGCGGCCGCGGAGGTAGTCGAACGTGGTCTGGTCGGGGGCGATCATGCCGCCCCGCGCCCCGCATTCGATGCTCATGTTGCAGACGGTCATGCGCCCCTCCATCGAGAGGGAGCGGATCGCGTCGCCGGCGAATTCGATGAAATAGCCCGTGCCGCCCGAAGCGGTCAGCCGGGAGATGATGTAGAGGATGATGTCCTTGGCTTCGACGCCCGGCCGAAGCGTCCCGTCCACGGTGATGCGCATGCTCCGCGGCTTGGACTGGATGATGCACTGGCTGGCGAAGACCATTTCGACCTCCGACGTCCCCACGCCGAACGCCACGGCGCCCAGCGCCCCGTGCGTCGAGGTGTGGCTGTCGCCGCAGACGATGGTCATGCCCGGCTGGGTGAAGCCCAGTTCGGGACCGATGATGTGCACGATGCCCTGCCGGGGGTCGCCCACGCCGAAATGCTCGATGCCGAACCGGGCGCAGTTGGCCGCCAGCGCTTCGACCTGCCGCCGCGATTCCGGCTCGGCGATCGGCAGGTGCTGGTCGACGGTGGGGATGTTGTGGTCGGCCGTCGCCGTGATCTGCGCCGGGCGCGCCACGCCGATGCCGCGTCGTTCGAGTCCGGCGAAAGCCACGGGCGACGTCACCTCGTGGATGTACTGCCGGTCGATGTAGAGCACGCAGCGTCCCCCGTCTTCGGTGCGCACGGTGTGCGCATCCCATATTTTGTCCAGAAGAGTCTTTCCCATCTTACGCCTCCTTTTCCTTGCGTTCGGTTACGTTCAGTATGCGCAGCGCGTCGAGGAACGCTTCGATCGACGCCCGTGTGGTGTCGGTATGTGCGGCGAATCCGTGGACCGTGCGGCTGCCGCACTGCACCTGCACGTGTACGCGGCCCACGTCGTTCGACCCCTTGGTGATGGCCTGCATGAGAAATTCCGTGAGCACGACCTTCTCGTTGATGAGAGTCTTGATGGCCGATACGGCCGCATCCACCGGACCGTTGCCCGTGGCGATGGCCATGCGTTCGTGGTCGCCGAACTTCAGCACCACGGTCGCCGTCGGAACGAGCGTTCCGGTGGTCACCTGCAGGAATTTGAGAGACAGGGACTGTTGTTTCATGCGGTCGATGTCGCCCACCAGATACAGCAGGTCGTAATCGTGGATCTCCTTCTTCCTGTCGGCCAGTTCGAGGAACTTGGCGTAGGTGTCGTCCGTCTCCTCCTGCGTGAGGTTGTAGCCGAGCAGTTCGAGCCGGTGCACGAGCGCGGCGCGGCCGCTGCGGGCCGTCAGGGCGATGACCGACTGGTTGAGCCCGACGTCCTGCGGGTCGATGATCTCGTAGGTCTGGCGGTCTTTCAGCACGCCGTCCTGATGGATGCCCGACGAGTGGGCGAAGGCGTTGCGGCCGACGATCGCCTTGTTGGGCTGGACGGGCATGTTCATCAGGCTCGACACGAGGTGCGAAGCCTTGGTGATGAGCTGTGCGTCGATGTTCGTATCGACGTTCAGCTCCTTGTGGCAGCGCAGGGTCATCACCACCTCTTCGAGCGAGGTGTTGCCCGCGCGTTCGCCGATGCCGTTGATCGTCACCTCGGCCTGCCGCGCGCCGTTGAGGATGCCGCTCAGGGTGTTGGCCGTAGCCATGCCCAGATCGTTGTGGCAGTGGGTCGAGATGATCGCCCGGTCGATGTTGGAGACGTGATCGACGAGGTATTTGATCTTCGCGCCGTACTCGCCGGGCAGGCAGTAGCCCGTG
The DNA here is from genome assembly GCF_000183485.2 of Alistipes sp. HGB5. NCBI lineage: Bacteria > Pseudomonadati > Bacteroidota > Bacteroidia > Bacteroidales > Rikenellaceae > Alistipes > Alistipes sp. HGB5. The sequence continues at coordinate 8,925 of NZ_AENZ01000086.1, forward strand.
GTGTCGGGAATGTTGACCACTGTGGCGCCGGCCGCGATGACCGCTTCGATCACGCGGGCGAGGTATTCCGGATCGGCGCGCCCGGCGTCTTCGGCGTAGAACTCGACGTCCTCGACGTAGCGCTTGGCGTATTTCACCGCCTCGACGGCCGATTCGATGATCTTTTCGGGCGTCGAGCGCAGTTTGTCGTAGATATGCTGGGGCGATACGCCGATTCCGGTGTGTATGCGCTTGTGCTTGGCCAGCCGCAGGGCGTCGGCGGCGACGTCGATGTCTTTTTTCACGGCGCGGGTGAGCGCGCAGATCGTCGGGGCCGAAACGGCCTTCGAAATTTCAAGTACGGAGTTGAAGTCTCCGGGGCTGGAAATCGGGAATCCCGCTTCGATGATGTCCACGCCGAGACTTTCGAGGAGTTTGGCGACTTCGATCTTCTCGGTGGTGTTCAACTGACAGCCCGGCACCTGCTCGCCGTCGCGGAGCGTGGTGTCGAAAATAAAAAGTTTTTCGCACATAATAGGACTTGATCTAACTAACCTTGGCAACAAATATATTAAAAATATTTCCGAATCCCTTCATTCTGCGCAAGTTTCGTTTGCCGCGCCGCCCGCGCCGGAGTGCGTTCGGGCGGGGTTTTCATTACAGATTCGGCGCCGGGGGAGAGCATCCGGCGAAAGTCCGGCGGCTTTGGGCCGGGAGCGCTTACGGATTATAACCTTTCGGAATTTGTCGCACGGCCGCCGATTTGTTGCGGGAAATCTCTTCCGAAGGCCGGATTCGAGCCGGAAGCGGGGAAAAACGACGGGCCGCTCCCCGAAGAGCGGCCCGTTTCCGTAAATACGCTTATGGTTGTTGGCATTTACTTTCTGCGCTGGATGTTGTCGGAGACGGTTTCGACCGTGCAGGGACCGCCGTACGTCACTTTGGCGGCTGTCGAAGCGTTGATTTTCAGACGGCCCGAACACCAGACGTCGGCTTTGGCGTAGTTCGACACCGTCAGGTCGTAATCCGAGACCCGCAGTTCGGGGGCCGAGAAATTCGCGCCCGACGAGACCCGGACCGTGGCGTCGGCGACCTGCGCCGCGCCTTTCAGGTAGATTTTGCCGTAGCTTCCGACGCTCGCTTCGAGCGAACTGCCGCTGAATGTCCCGTTGAACGAGCCGCCGCTGCTGACGGTCAGCTTCGCCTGCCGGGCGTTTACCGTCACCGTGCCGGAGAATTTGGCGTAGCTGTCGATGCGCATCGTCAGCGCGTCGGCGGTCAGCGTACTGCCGACGCTGGCGCCGCTGCTGACCTCGACCGTGAGGTCGGAGGCTTTGATGTCGTTCGAGAATTTGGCGTAACTGCCCACTGTCAGTTTGCAGCTGTTGCGGCACTCCACGGGAGCCTGCGCCGATCCGTAGCTCGAAATCCGCAGCTCGCCGTCGCTGCAGCGCACCGAGCCTGCGAATTTGCCGTAGCTCGACACGTCGAGTTTCGCGGCGCCGGGCGTGTCGATGTCGGCGCTCACCGATCCGTAGCTCGATACGGAGACCGAAACCGACGGACCTTTCAGCGGCATTTTGCAGTTCACCTTGCCGTAGGAGCCTGCCGATATTTCGCGCAGCGAGGCCGATGCGGGAACGGTGACCGAGACCGAGATGTTTTCCGTGCTGTTGGCGTTGACGCGGAATTTCAGCTTCCCGCCGTCGCGCTCCAGCACCAGATAGTCGATGACGTTGTCGTCGGCCGTCACGCTGATGGTTTTGGCCGCGGGGCTGACGGTGATGTCGAAGAACGCTGCGGCCGAGATGCCCGTATAGTCGCCTGCCTTGCCCCAGTCCTGCGTCACCATGCGTCCGCTGCCTTTGAGCCGTCCGCTGCGGGTGCGGCTGCTCCGGTCGAAGGCGGCCCGCTTGATGTTGGTGCCGATCTCGCCTTCGGTGTTGTAGAGCCGGCGGATCTGCTCGGCGGTGAGCACGGCGGCGAATTTGTCCACATAGTCGCGCTTGACCTGCGCCGTGGCGGCGATGTTCGAGAGTTTGGCCTTCAGGCTGTTTTTCTGCGTGGCTTCGTCGGCGCCGGAAGCGCCCGCACGGGCGTCGACGGCTTTGTCGAGCGCTTCGCGGTAGGCCTTGTAGATCGGTTCGAATTCCCTGCGCTGGCGGGTGCTCAGCCCCAGCTCGCGGACGATCTGTTCGCGGGCCGCCTTGTTCAGCTCTTCGAGCGACTGGTTGGCCAAGTCGATGCGTTCCGCCGCATCGATGGCCTGCCGGGCTTCGGTTACGGCGCGCGCGATTTCACGGTCGGAGAGCTCCGTCGCACGGCGCGCTTCGGCCACGGCGCGTTCGATCTCCCGGCCGGTCGTCTCCATGGTCCGCCGGGCTTCGGCCATGGCGCGTTCCATTTCGCCGGAGGAGACGCTCCCCGCGGCGTTCGTCGCTGTGCGGGCCTCGGCCAGCAGTTGTTCCGGTTCGTTGCAGGCCGGTGCGGTGTTTCCCGTCAGGGCGAACAGCAGGGCGCAAAGGAAAAGCAGGATATGTTTCATAGCTGAAATGTTTTTAGAGTTGCTGGTTGTAAAGGATGTCGTCGTAATTCTCCGCGGCGGCCTGTCGCAGCGTCTCGGCCGGGGTCGTGGCGAGCATCTGTTCGAGGTCCGGGGCCGGTGTGTCGGCCCTGCGGGTGCGGTATTCGGTAACGAGCAGGCCCATGACGAGCACGGCAGCCGCGGCGGCGGCCGTCAGGCAGTATCTGCGGACGGTCCGGGGAGGTGATGCCGGGCGGCGGGAGGTCCGGCTGAGGATGCGCTCGTGCAGCGCTTCGAGACTCTGCGGCGGGAGGCGGTAAGGCATTTCCCGGCCGCTGTTTTCAAATTCACGGTTCATATTTCCTGCGTTAGTTTTTCTTTCAGTTTCTGTACTGCATAGTGGTAATTGACCTTGAGCGTCTGTTCGCGCTGTCCCAGCACGCGGGCTATCTGTCCGTAGGACATCCCGTCGTAATAGCGGAGGTTGAAGACCAGACGCTGCTTGAGCGGCAGTTCCAGCACGGCCTGCTGGAAACGCACCTGCATTTGGTCGGCGTCCTCGCCGCACTCTTCCGCCACGCGGCCCGCCAGTGTCCGGCTCACTTCGTCGAGCGAGGCGAACAGTCCCGTTTTGCGCCGCCGGAGCAGCGTCAGGGCCGTGTTCGTGGCGATGCGGTAGAGCCATGCCCCTATCTCGTCGTTCCCGCCCCGGAAGGTGCCGATCCTGTCGTATGCCCGGACAAAGGTCTCCTGCACCACGTCCTCGGCGTCTTCGTGGACCACCACCAGCCGCCGCGCATGCCAGTAAAGCGGACGGAGGTACGCCCCGACCAGCCGGTCGAAGGCCCCGTGCCGGGCGCCGGGGTCGCGCAGCGCCGCAAGCTCTTCTGCCGATATGTCGCGGGTCGTCTCCATGAGGGTTTGTCAATAAGACGCATCAAAGGTGCGAAAGTTAAATCCGAATCCGAAATTTTTCTGCTCCGATGGCGAATTTTCCGCGTCCGGTTTTTGATTCTTGATAATTTGGCTTATCTTTGCGCTCCGAAACAGGCGGAATTGGGGTGCGGCCCGCGAGGTCTCGCTGAGAACCGCCCAAGGTAACACATTAAAAACAAATTGCAATGAAAACCATTTCTGTAAAGGCCGTAAAGCGTGAAGAGTACGGCAAGAAAGCAGCCAAGGCCGTACGCCGCGAGGGCATGGTTCCCTGCGTACTGTCGGGCCACGGCGAGTCGGTCGCCTTCTCGGTGGACCCCCGCGAGATCAAACCCCTGATCTACACCCCCAACTCCTACATCGTCGAGTTCGATTTCGACGGCAAGAAGGAGCAGGCCGTGCTGCGTGAGGCTCAGTTCCACCCCGTCCGCGAGCAGATCCTGCACCTCGACTTCTACCGTATCGCCGACGGCAAGCCCGTTTCGATCGCGATTCCGGTACGCCTGACGGGTAACGCCGAGGGTGTGAAGGTCGGCGGTAAGCTGGCTCTGTCGGCCCGCAAGCTGGTCGTCAGCGCGCTGGTCGAGAACCTGCCCGACGAACTGGTCGTAGACGTGACCACGCTGGGCGTCGGCAAGACGATCTTCGTGGGCGACCTCAAGTTCGAGAACCTGAAATTCGTTACTCCCGCAACTACCGCTGTCTGCGCCGTTCGCGTAACCCGTGCTTCGCGCGGCGCTGCGGCTCAGGATTAGTCCGGTAGCGTATGAAATATCTTATTGTTGGGCTGGGAAATATCGGCGCCGAATATGCCGGGACCCGACACAACATCGGATTCAATGTGTTGGACGCCCTCGCAGAGGCGTCCAACGCTGTTTTTACCACGGCGCGTTACGGCGATGTGGCCCAAGTGAAACACAAGGGCCGCACGCTGATTCTGCTCAAACCCTCGACCTATATGAATCTTTCGGGCAAGGCCGTCCGCTACTGGATGGAGGCCGAAAAGATCGCCCCGGAGAATCTGCTGGTCGTTTCGGACGATATCGCACTGCCGTTCGGTACGCTGCGGCTGCGCCCGAAGGGGAGCGCCGGAGGGCATAACGGCCTGAAGAATATTGCCGAACTCTTGGGAACGGAGAATTTCGCCCGGATGCGCTTCGGCGTGGGCGGCGACTTCCCGAAGGGGCATCAGGTCGATTACGTGCTGGGCGAGTGGAGCGAAGAGGACCGGAAGGCGATGCCCGAACGGCTCAAAGTCTTCTGCGACGCGATTCTGTCGTTCGCCACGATCGGCGTGGAGCGGACGATGAACTTCTTCAACAAGAAGTAGCCGAAAACAAGAATAGATGCCTGCCGGCATATGAAACGGGAAACCGGGCCTTCGTGCTTGCACGGAAAGGCCCGGTTTTTCGTTTTTGTGTATTCCGCAGGAATCTTGTCGTTTTCGGCAGTTTCGCCGTGGAAATCGCGCCGTGCGGTGTGGACACGGCGAATGCGGCGTGATTTCGGGGGCGGAGCGTCGGGCGGTTGGCGGAATGGCCGGCCTGCCGCCTTCGGGCGGCGTCTTGGGCGGCGGATAGCCGTTGCCGGCATGTCGCGGCCCCGCAGCGGGGTGTGCGCCTACTCCTCGTCGTAATAGAGTTCGTCCATCAGGCCGTCCAGCTCGCGGCGCTCCTTCTTGGTGGGGCGGCCCGTGCCGCGGTCGCGGAATACGAAGACGGTCTCGCGCGGAACGTTGAGTTTGTCCAGCTCCTCCTGCGGCGTGACGTTGAGGCAGTACAGGGAAACGTTCTTGGCCGGCTGGCGGCTCGACACGAGGTCGAGGACCTTGTAGGAATAGGTCACCTGCATCCGGCGTACGGCGATCACGTCGCCGATCTTGACTTCGCGTGAAGGTTTGGCGTAGGCGCCGTTCACGGTCACCTTGTTGTTGCGGACGGCGTCTGCGGCGTCGCTGCGGGTCTTGAACACCCGCACGGCCCAGAGGTATTTGTCCAGTCTGATGTCGTCCATAGGTCGTTACTTTTCATAAATGGATTCGCTGCGGGGCGTGTCGTGCGACTGTTCGTCGTTCTGACGGCTGACGCTGAGGATCATGCCCAGAGCGATGGTGGTGAAGAGCGTCGAGGAGCCGCCGCGCGAAATCAGGGGCAGCGTCTGCCCCGTTTCGGGGATCAGGTTTACCGTCACCATGATGTGCAGCAGCGCCTGACAGGTTATCAGCAGCGCCAGTCCCAGCACCAGCAGTCCCGGAAAGGCCGTGCCGCACCGCCGGAAGATTTCGATTCCGCGGAAGAAGATCCACAGATAGAGCATCAGCAGCGCGATGGCCAGCACGATGCCGTACTCCTCGACGAAGAAGGCGTAGGCGTAGTCGCTTTCGGGGTGGATCATCTCCACGCGCATGGCGCTCTGTCCGGCTCCCTCACCGAAGATGCCGCCGTTGTAGATGGCGATCATCGAACGCTCGGTGTCGGTGAGGTGTTCGATCGGCTTGTCGGTCTGCGAACGGGTCCAGAGGTGTATCCATGTCGAGACGCGCCCTTCGGCGGTTTCGCTGCGGCCGAGGTTGAGCGTCATAATGAGGACGATGCCCACGCAGGCCAGCCCGACGAGCTTCATCAGTTCGCCGAAACGGACGCGCCCGATGAGCATCATCACCCACGAGGCGAGGAACACCAGCACGGCCGACGAGGTGTGGGCCGGGAAGATCACGGTGCACGAGACGACCACGGGCATCAGGATCGGCCATGTCCCTTCGCGCCAGATGCGGCGCTGTTCGCGCGACGAACGCCATGTCCAGAACCTGAGCGACGGCACGATGCGGATTTTGTCGATCTTCGACTGGCGTCCCGCCAGCTGGCTGGCGAGGAAGAGCACTGTGGCGACCTTCAGCGCTTCGGAGGGCTGGAACTGGAAGGGTCCCAGCGGAATCCAGCGGGCGGCGCCGTTGGTCGTGGCGCCGATGAAGTAGACGGCGACGGTCAGCAGGACCGAAAGGATGTAGACGGGGCGCGAAAAGAGGTTGTAGATGCGGCAGTTGATCTTCTGCACGGCGACCATCACGACGAGACTGACGATCAGGATCATCAGCTGCTGGCGCAGGAAATGCGCCGTGGTGCGGGCCGTGTGGGCGTCGTAAGCCATTTTGGCCGTCGAGGAGTAGACCACCAGCACCGAAACCACCGCCAGCACCGCGATGATGATCCACAACACGCGGTCGCCCGTGAAAAGCCTGAATTTGGGCTTTTCGGCCGTTTCGCCGCACGCGTTCGCCGCCTGCGGGTTTTCCTCGTCCGCAGCGGTCCCGTACTCGGCTCCGGATCGGCTCTTGCCCCGGCCGCCCCGCCCCTCGCTACCGTGCGGAGCAGTCTCTGCGGCCGCCGCTCCGGCCGTGCGCGGAGCGTTCCCGGCCGTTTCCGACCAAGGTTCCTGCGCCTGCTGCGCGCCCTGTGTCTGTTTCCGTTCGCCGAATTTCATCGCCTTATGCCTTTTCGTTTACCCACGCCTTGAACAGCTCGCCGCGGTTCTCGTAATTTTTGAAAAGGTCGAAGCTTGCGCAGGCCGGGGACAACAGCACCGCGTCGCCGGGCCGTGCGGCGGCTTTGGCCGCCGTCATCGCGGCGTCGAGCGAATCGGTGGAGATCACTTCGGGCACGACGCCCGTGAACTCCCGGAGCAGTTTGGCGTTGTCTATGCCCATGCAGACGAGCGTGTGCACCTTCTCGCGGGCGAAATCCTTGAGCGGCCCGTAATCGTTGCCCTTGTCCGTACCGCCGGCGATCCACACCACGGGGCGTTTCATGCTTTCGAGCGCATAGTAGACCGAATCGACGTTGGTGGCCTTCGAGTCGTTGATCCACAGCACGCCGCCGCTCTCCCTGACCGGTTCGAGCCGGTGCTCGACGGGCGCGAAGCCGTAAAGCGAACGGCGGATCGCCGCCGGAGCGATTCCCGCCGCGAGGGTTGCGAGCGCCGCCGCCATGGCGTTGTAGGCGTTGTGCAGGCCCTTGATCTGCAGTTTCGCGGTGTCGATCTCGACCGAGGCCTTTCCGACGGCCGCCGTGAATTTGCAGTCGCAGAGGAAAGCGTCTCCCGCGCCGCTGGCCACGGCATTTTTCGCCGCGAAGGGGAGCTGCTTCATGCGCAGGTCGTATTTCGGAAGCTGCTGCCAGATCACTTCGTCGTCGCCCGAATAGACGAAATAGTCGCGCGAAGTCTGGTTCTGCGTGATGCGCATCTTCGAATCGGCGTAGTTCTGGAAGCAGTGGTCGTAGCGGTCGAGGTGGTCGGGCGTGATGTTCATCAGCACGCCGATATGCGCCCGGAACTTGTACATGCCGTCGAGCTGGAACGAGCTTAGCTCCAGCACGTACCAGTCGTAATCGCCCGTGGCGACCGAGTAGGCGAAGCTCTCGCCGATGTTGCCGCCCAGAGCGACCCGCATCCCGGCGTCGCGCATGATCTTGTATATGAGCGACGTGGTGGTGGTTTTGCCGTTCGAGCCGGTGATGCAGATGCACTTCGCCCGGCCCGTGTAGCGGCCTGCGAACTCTATTTCGGAGATCACGGGAATGCCTGCGGCGCGGAGTTTTCGCACCAGCGGCGCCGTTTCGGGGATGCCGGGCGACTTGACGACCTCCGCGGCGTCGAGGATGCGCTCTTCGGTATGGCCGCCCTCTTCGTAGGGCACCTGCCAAACGTCGAGCTTGGCCTTGTAACGGTCGGCGATCCGTCCCGCATCGGAGAGGAAGACGTCGAACCCTTTCTTCTTGGCGAGGATCGCGGAGCCGTATCCGCTGATGCCGCCGCCCAGCACTGCTATCTTTTTCATGATTACCGGATCTTTAACGTTACGAGGGTGATGGCCGCCAGCAGCAGCGAGATGATCCAGAAACGCAGGACGATCTTGGTCTCGAACTGTCCCTTCTTCTGGAAATGGTGGTGTACGGGAGCCATCAGCAGCAGGCGGTGGCCTTCGCCGTATTTGCGCTTGGTGTATTTGAAGTAGCCGACCTGCATCATCACCGAGAAGCTTTCGACCAGAAAGACGCCGCACAGCAGCGGCAGCAGCAGCTCCTTGCGGATGCAGAGGGCGAAGACGGCGATGATGCCGCCGATCGACAGCGAGCCGGTGTCGCCCATGAAGATCTGCGCCGGGAAGGAGTTGTACCAAAGGAAGCCGACCAGCGCGCCGACCAGCGCCGCGGCGAAGACGACCAGTTCGCCGCTGTCGGGGATGTACATGATATTGAGGTAGTCGGCGTATACGATATGTCCTGAGAGATAGGCCAGTACGCCCAGCACCGCCACGATCGGCACCGAGACCCCCGTGGCCAGACCGTCGAGTCCGTCGGTGAGGTTGGCGCCGTTGGAGACGGCCGTCACCACGAAGATGGCGACCAGCACGTAGAGCAGCCACGTCATCGTCGTATTGCCGCCCGTGAGCCAGCCGTAATCGAATTCGTTGTCTTTGATGAAGGGAATGGTCGTCTGGGTGGTCTTGAGGCTTTCGGAGCTGAGGACCACGTTGCGGTGTACGGTTTCGAGCACGGAGCCGTCCTCGTTCATGTAGACCGTCTGTACGGGCTGTACGACTTTGTCGCGGACGACGATCTCCTGCGACACGCACATCGTCGTGCCGACGATGATGCCCAGCCCGACCTGTCCCACGATCTTGAAACGGCCCTTGAGCCCCTCCTTGTTGTGGCGGAAAACCTTGATGTAGTCGTCCAGTCCGCCGATCAGTCCCAGCCATACGGTCGAGACGATCATCAGCTGGATGTAGATGTTGTCGAGCCGTCCGAGCAGAAGGATCGGAACCAGAATCGCCAGCAGGATGATCACGCCGCCCATGGTGGGGGTGCCGCGCTTCTGGAGCTGTCCCTCCAGACCGAGGTCGCGGACCTCCTCGCCGATCTGCTTGCGGCGCAGGAAGTCGATGATCTTGCGGCCGAAAATGATGACGATCAGCAGCGCGAGGATGATCGACGCCGCGGCGCGGAACGAAATGTACTGGAACATGCCCGAACCGGGCAGGTTGTAGGCTTCATCCAGATACTTGAAGATGTAATAGAGCATATTGTTCGTTGGGTTTTTATTTGCCGAATGAATCGAAGGCTTTGCGGACCTCCTCCCGGTCGTCGAAGGGGTGTTTCACGTCGCCGACGATCTGATAGGTTTCGTGGCCCTTGCCCGCCACGAGCAGGATGTCGCCCGGCTGCGAGAGCATCACCGCCGTGCGGATGGCTTCGGCGCGGTCGGCGATGCGCAGGAAGCGCGCGCCGGGTTCGAGTCCCGCCGCCATCTGGTCGAGAATCGCTTCGGGCGACTCGTGGCGCGGATTGTCCGACGTGAAGACGGCCGTGTCGGCGTACCGCACGGCGATCTGCGCCATTTCGGGCCGCTTGGTGCGGTCGCGGTCGCCGCCGCAGCCGCAGACGACGATCAGCTTCTGCGCCGGGGTGCGGATCTCCTCGATGGTGCGGATCACGTTTTCGAGCGCGTCGGGCGTGTGGGCGTAATCGACGACGGCCGTGACGCCGTTTGCGCTCCGGACCAGTTCGAAGCGGCCGCTGACCGGGTGCAGCATGCTCGCCGCGCGCAGCGTTTCGCCGCGGTCGAAGCCCAGCAGAACCGCCGCGCCGTATACGGCCAGCAGGTTGTAGGCGTTGAAGCGGCCCACCAGCCCGACCCATACCTCCTGTCCGTCGATGCGCAGCAGCATGCCGTCCGGGTGCATTTCGACGATCTTGCAGCGGAAGTCGGCCATCGAGCGCAGCGAGTAGGTGTGTATGGCCGCGGCGGTGTTCTGCACCATCACGCGGCCGTTTTTGTCGTCGGCGTTGGTCAGCGCGAAGGCCTCTTTTGAGAGTGAGTCGAAGAAGAGTTTCTTGGCGCGGATGTATTCGGCGAAGGTCTTGTGGTAGTCGAGGTGGTCGTGGGTGATGTTCGAGAAGATGCCGCCCGCGAAGTGCAGCCCGCGCGTGCGCTCCTGCACGATGGCGTGCGACGAACACTCCATGAAGCAGTACTCGCACCCCTCGTCGGCCATTTCGCGCATCATGGCGTTGAGCCGCACGGGGTCGGGCGTGGTGTGCGTCGCTCCGACGGTGCGTTCGCCGACCTTGTAGACCACGGTCGAAATCAGTCCCGCCTTATGACCCAACGCCCGTACGAGGTCGTACAGCAGCGTCACGGTCGTGGTCTTGCCGTTGGTGCCGGTGATGCCGACGAGTTTCAGCGCGCGGCTGGGGTGGTCGTAGAACGCCGCGGCCATGTCGGCCAGCGCGCCTGCGGCGTCGGGCACCGCGACGTAGACGACGTCTGCGGCGGTCTGTTCGGGCAGGCGTTCGCAGACGACTGCGGCGGCGCCTTTTGCGACGGCGGCGGGAATGAAGTCGTGCCCGTCGTTCTGCGTGCCGCGCACGGCGAAGAAGCAGTCGCCCGGCCCGACGGCACGCGAGTCGTAAACCAACCCGGCGACGGCGGCCGAATCGTCGCCGTGCAGCGCCGTGACGGGGGTATTTCGGAGAAGTTCTTTCAGTGTTTTCATAAACCGTTGTCTTTTGTCGTATTCGCCCCTTGGGCGTCTTTGTCGCCGCGGTCCGCGGAATTCGGAGCGCAGGCGCTTCCGCGAACGCGTCCGGAAGCCGGGAAAGTCTCCCTGCGGCGCGGCGCCGGGGTGAATATCGTCAGTTCTTTCATCTTAGTTCAGCGTTATGGCGACCGTCGCGCCCGGCGTGATGCGCGCTCCGGGAGCGACGCTTTGCCGGACGACGGCTCCCCGGCCCGAAAAGCGGACCTTCAGGCCGCGGCTTTCGAGTACGAACAGCGCGTCCTTGAGTCCCATGCCCCGCACGTCGGGCATCGTGCCCGTTTCGGCCGGAAGGCTCGTGATGACCACGTTCGAAAGGCTGTCCACCTGCACGCGGCCCCAGCCCGTGCGGTGGTCGAACGAAGCGCGGGGCGAAAGCTTGTCCGCCACGCGGCGGATCTGGGCGATGTCGCCGCCCTTGATCCGGTCGGGGTGGCGGCGCGGGCCGTGCCGCTCGACGCGGCCGTACCAGTCGCGGTTGCGGTTGTAGATGTAATCGACCATGCGTTTGACGACCGGACCCGCCAGCGGACCTCCGTAATAGGCCTTGCCGGCCTGCGCACGGGTTTCGATGGTCGTCAGCACCGTGTAGCGGGGATTGTCGGCCGGGAAGTAGGCGATCATCGAGCCGAGGTAGTAGCGGCCTTCGCGGCTGCGGGCGTCGGTGATCTGCGCCGTGCCGGTCTTGGCGGCCACGCGCAGCCGGGCGGTGTCCCTGAAATAGAGGCTGGCGGTACCCTCTGTGCAGACCAGTTCGAGACACCGCTGCACCTCGCGCAGCGCCGAGCGCGAGCAGATCGACGAGGCGAGGGTGCGGCTTTCGAACCGCTCCTCGACGCGGTCGCCGCGCCGCAGTTCGCGCACCAGCACGGGTGAGATCATTTTGCCGCCGTTGGCGATGGCGTTGTAGAAGGTGATCATCTGGATCGGAGCCAGCCGCACGCGGTAGCCGTAGCTCATCTTGACCAGCATGACGCCCGGATCGGGAACTTTCCAGTCGGTGGTGATCGACGGGGCGCGCTCGCCCAGCCGTTCCAGTCCGACGGTCTGTCCGAGACGTAGTTTTTCGTGGAGGAAGTCGCTGTACTCCTGCTTCTTGCCCGTGATGCCGTAACGCTCCCAGATCGCCTTGGCGAAGTAGACGTTCGACGACGAAGCCACGGCGCGGCGGAAGTCGATGACGTGGTCGCCGCGGTGCGAGTCGCGGATATTCTTGGCCGGGCCTACGGTCACCGGGTCGCCGTTGTGGGTGTCGTAGGCGGTCTGGGGAGACATGTCGGCGTCGTCGAGCAGCGTGAGCATCGTCGCCAGCTTGAAGGTCGAACCCGGCTCCATGCTGCGCCCCAGCGCGTAATTCTCGCGTTCGTAAAACGCCCCTTCGGTCCCCGCCCGGCCCAGATTGGCCATGGCGAGGATTTCGCCCGTATGGACCTCCATGACGATCGTCGTGCCCCAGATGGCGTTCTGGGCTTCGAGCTGGCGCCGCAGCGCCTTGTCGGCGACGTCCTGCAGGTCCAGATCGAGCGTGGTCACCACGTCGTAGCCGTCTTCGGGGTCCTCGTGGCCGCCGCCCGCGACGCGGCCGTAGAAGCCTCTGGCGATGCGTTGCCGCAAGGCTTTGCCGTCGCGGCCCGCAAGCTCTTCGCGGTAGGCCTCCTCGAGGCCGTAATTGCCCTTGTCGCCCGTCAGTCCGATCGTGCGGCGCGCCAGTTCGCCCTGCGGGTAGACCCGCTGGTCGCGTTCGACGAGCCGGTAGACCATGCCCATGTTCCAGTTCAGCAGCGGATAACGCCGCAGGGTCTGCCATTCGGCGTAGTCCACTTCGCGGGGGAAGATATTGACGGGCGTGTGGTCGCGGATGGTGTCGTAGATGCGGCGCGTGGCAAACTCTTCGCCGCGCAGACGGTCCATCAGGCGCGAGAACCACCCTTCGGAGCGCAGGTAGGTCGTGTCGCGTCCGTTGACGAGCCGGTAGTGGCGGGCGTGCTCCTCGCGGAATTTGCGGCTGTATTCGGCGGCGGACTTGTCCCGGAAGAACGCCGCGAGGAGTTTGGCCAGCGAGTCGCTCTGTTCGCGGAAGGTTTTCAGCGAATCGAGACCCGGCGAAGCGAAGTCGAAGGCGGCCTGATAGCGGAAGATCGAGGTCGCCAGCGGCGCGCCGCCGCGCGAGAGGATGCTGCCGCGCTGCGCCGGAATGGTCTCCTCGGTGAAGATGCGGCTGGCCAGCCGTTCGGCGTTGTAGGCCACTTCGGAACTGAAGAGCTGCACCCAGACCAATCGTCCGAGCACGACGGCCCCGGCGAGTATGAACAGCACGTAAAGCAGCCGTACCCGCAGCAGAATGTCGCTTTTGATCTTCGAACGTTCCTCTTTCATCGTCCGTCAGTTTTCGATGATTTCGCCCGGCGCCGGCGGGTCGGTGAGCTCGATGTCGCGTTCGCGCAGCCGCTCGACGATGGCCGAGTGGGTGGTGCGGCGGTAACGCTGTTCCTGCAGGCGGATCGAGCGTTCGCGCAGTATCTGCACTTCGCGTTCGAGACGCGAGTACTTCATGTCCAGATGCAGGGTGGTGAACATCACGGCGATGCTCAAAAAGAACATGCCCGCGATCGAGAGCATGTAGGGATAGTATTTCGAGACTCCCTCGTGGACGAGGATCGTACCTGAGAAGAGCTGCCAGAAGGTGCTGGCCTTGCGGCGGCGCTCCCGGCGCTGGCGCTCCTCCTCTTCGGCCTTCTCCTCCTCTTCGCGTTCCATGTCGGCGCGGATGTCCTCGTCGGCTTCGCCCCGCTCGATGCGCAGCACTTCGCGCCGCACGCGGCGGGCGAATTCCTCCTCCTGCCTGCGGCGGGCCTCCTCTTCGGGGGTTACCGGGTCGAATTCGTGGTCCTTGAACATCCTTCTCTGCTGCTTTTGTCGTTGAATGATTCGCGGCGGCCTCCGCCCTCCGTTATTCGTTCTCCCGTTTTGCGGCCGCGCGCAGCTTGGCCGAGCGCGACCGGGGGTTGCGTTCCAACTCTTCGGCCGTGGGGACCACGGCCTTGCGCGTTATGATCTCGAACGGCGTGAGGGCGCGTCCGAAAAAGTCTTTTTCCACCGAGCCTGAGAAATTTCCGCTGCGCAGGAAGTTCTTGACCAGCCGGTCTTCGAGCGAGTGGTACGAGATGACGACCAGCCGCCCGCCGGGACGCAGTACCTTGAGACTCTGCTCCAGCGCCATTTTGAGCGCCTCCATTTCGCCGTTGACCTCGATGCGCAGCGCCTGAAAAAGCTTGGTCAGGAACTTCGACTCGTCTTTTTTCGGGGTGCAGGGCTTCACGGCCTCGACCAGCTGCGCCGTGGTCTCGATCGGTGCGGCTTCCCGTGCCCGGACGATGCAGTTGGCGATTTTCCACGGGGTCTCCAGCTCGCCCCACTCTCCCAGCAGGCGCGTCAGCGCGTCGGCCGGATAGCCGTTCACGACGCGGGCCGCCGTCAGCGCGCCCCGCTGGTTCATGCGCATGTCCAGCGGCGCTTCGCCCCGGAACGAGAAACCCCGCTCTACGGCGTCGAAATGGTGCGACGAGACGCCCAGATCGGCCAAAATGCCGTCCACCTGCTCCACCTCCCGCAGCCGCAGCGCCCCGCGCAGAAAGCGGAAGTTGCTCTCGACGTAGTGGAACCGCCCGTCGTCGGGACAGTTCGCGCGCGTGTCGCGGTCCTGATCGAAAGCGTAGAGTCTCCCGCCGGGACCCAGCTTTTCGAGGATGCGGCGCGAATGGCCGCCCCCGCCGAAAGTGAGGTCCACGTAAGTGCCCGCAGGGTCTACGGCGAGCAGGTCGACGGACTCCTTCAGAAGGACAGGTGTATGATACTGAGACATATTCGTTGCTGACAAGGTCGATTTGGGTGTAAAGTTAGGGATTTTTCGAAAAAGAATACCTATATTTGTGGATATAATTTTTTGTACGTCTTTATGCCCAGAATAGATATCGGAGCGGTACTTGCCGACAAAGCCCCGCGGCTGGCCCGCTGGATTCCCGGCTTCGTCATCGGCTGGCTCCGCCGCACGATTCACGAGTCGGAGATCAATTATATCCTCGAACACTACTGGAACCTGCCCCCGCAGGAGTTTATCCGCGCCTGCTTCAGGGAGTGGCAGGTGACCTATACGGTCGAGGGGCTCGAAAAGCTCGATCCCAAGGGCCGCTATCTGTTCGCCGCGAACCATCCTTTCGGGGGAATGGACGGCATGATGCTCGCCGACAAGCTGATAGACCGCTTCGGCGACGCCCGCGTGGTGGTCAACGACCTGCTGATGCACCTCGAACCGCTGCGTCCGCTATGGATTCCGGTGAACAAGCACGGTTCGCAGAACAGCGCCTACGCCCGCAAATTCGACGAGGAGTTCGTCGGCGAAGTGCCGATCCTGACCTTCCCGGCGGGGCTCTGCTCGCGCTGCATCGGGGGCGAGGTGACCGACCTGCCGTGGAAAACCAACTTCCTGAAAAAGGCCTACGCTTCGCAGCGCGAGATCGTGCCGGTGTTCGTCGAAGGACGGCTGTCGAACTTCTTCTACCGCGTGGCCCGGCTGCGCGTGATGCTGGGGCTGAAGCTCAATATCGAGATGCTTTGGCTGCCCGACGAAATGTTTTCCCAAAAGGGCCGGCACTTCCGCATTTTCGTGGGCGACCCGATTCCCGTCTCCGAGCTGCAGCGTTACGGCGGACTCCGCGAGCAGGCCGAATTCGTACGCAAAAAGGCGTATTTTTTGGAAAATATGCTCGCGCCGGAACCGGAAAAACGCTAAAATCGGTATTTTTGCCCCAGTTATATGCAACAGAGACAGATGGAAGCCATCATACCTCCCGTTGAAAGGGAACAGCTCCGCGCCGAACTGACGCCGGAGCGCAAGGCCCGCGATACGAAGAAGGCCGGGAACGAGATTTATATCTTCTCGGCCGCCGAGTGTCCGTCGCTGATGCGCGAGATCGGCCGCCTGCGCGAAATCGCGTTCCGCGGCGCGGGTGGCGGCACGGGCAAGGAGCTGGACATCGACGCCGAAGATCTGGCCGAGGACGGCTACTACCAGCTGATCGTGTGGGACCCCGCCGCCGAAGAGATCGTCGGCGGCTACCGTTTCATCATCTGCACGGATGAATATCCGCGGCATCTCTCGACCGAACACTATTTCCGCTTCAGCGACAAGTTCCGCCGCAAATACCTGCCCCGCACCATCGAACTGGGCCGTTCGTTCGTGCAGCCCTCCTATCAGGCGCGCGGCAACGCCAAAAGCATCTATGCGCTGGACAACCTCTGGGACGGGCTCGGTGCGCTGATCGTGCTGGACCCCCGCGCCAAATACCTTTTCGGCAAGGTGACGATGTATACGACCTACAAGGCCGTGGCCCGCAACGCCCTGATCTGGTTCCTGCGCCGGTACTTCCCCGACCGGGACAACCTCGTCGAGGGCATCCATCCGCTCCGGCTCGATTTGGACGACCCTTATTATGAGCAGCTCTTCACGGGGCAGACCTATCAGGAGAATTACCGCATTCTGATTCAGAAAATCCGCGAGTTCAACGAGAACATTCCGCCGCTGATCAACGCATACATGAACCTTTCGCCCACGATGCGGGTTTTCGATACGGTGTCGAATCCCGATTTCGGCGGTGTCGAGGAGACGGGCATTCTGGTCACGATACGCGACATCTATCCCGAAAAACGGGAGCGTTATACCCGCTGGCTGGGGTGGCAGGCCAATCTGCAGTACCGCCGCGAGCTTTTCCGCAAACGGGTGCGCGAGCATTTGGACCGGATCAAGAAACGCAAAGGCGAATGACGTCTGCTGCATCGGATAAAAGCCGCACGGCATTCCGTGCGGCTTAATTTTTCAGACGGAAATCGGTCGCGGGATGCAGTAAAAGGGCTTTTGCAGCGTTTATAAGGGCAGTAATGCTAATTTGATTCGCTATGAAAAGATTGTTTTCGGCCCTCCTTTGTCTGGCCCTGATCGCGGGATCGGCGGCGTGCAGCGACGACGAAACGACCCGTCCCGTGCTGGTTGTCAACGCCGGCGAGAGTTTTCTGTCGCTCGACGCACTGGCCCGCGCCGGCAAGATCTCCGTAACTTCGTCGCTGCCGTGGCGCGTGACGGCCGCCGCCGGGGACAAGTGGTTTACGCTCTCCGCCACGGAAGGCCCGGCGGGATATTCCGAGATCGAGGTGACCTTCGACCGGAACGAAGGCCCCGCCCGCAGTGCGCAGCTGGCTTTTGCCAGCGAGGACCTGATCGTGCCGTTCGTCATGTCGCAGAGCGCGCCGAAGGACGGTTACGACGCGCGCCGGATTACTATTTTTATGCCGGATTCGGCACGATGCCGCCCTCTATGCCGGATTGCATGTGCTGTCCCACGACAAACCGAGTTATTTCTATTATACGCGTTCGAGAACGTTCGACCCGGATAAGTTCCCGCCGCATGTCAAAGTCACGACGGCGGCCGACCGGACCTCGGATGCCACCGAAGCCGAAAAGGACGCGATGTGCCGCGAAATGAAACGGCGTGTTCTGGAGATCAACAAGGCCGATCCGACGGCCGTCTTCAGTCTCTATGTGGACGACCTGCGCTGCCGTCTGGGTTACGACTGGTTCGTGGCGCAGGGAATCGACTCCGCGCGGGTGAAGGTGAGCCTGCTTTCGGACGGAACGGCGACATACAACAACTTTTACAACTATTTCGGCGATCCGGCCACGGCTCAGCAGAACTGGGAAACCTATGCCGCGGAGGTCGAGGCGCTCGACTGGAATCACGGGGGACGTTATCCCGAAACCCGTGCCGAGTTCGAACTCGAATCGTGGACGTGGCCTTACTACCTCGCGACCCGTCCCGGCTATCGCTTGGTGATGCAGAACGGGGCGCTGCTCGAAAGCTCCTGCCCGTTCATTACCGACAAACTTCGTGAAATGCAGATCGAAGATATTCAGCCCTACGAGATGCTGTCGGCACTGTCCGAATCGGCCCGCAGGCTGTTCTACGACATGGCGGGCTTCGATTACGACAAATTCGCCGCCCTGTTCGACGCTTCTCCCAAAGGCAACCTGATCATCATCGGAACGAGCCATCAGAACGCCGCGAGCGAACAGCAGCAGCGCGATTACGTGGCGCGGATCGTCGGACAGTACGGCGCAGCGTACGACATTTTCTTCAAGCCTCATCCCGCCGACACCTCTTCGGCGTCGTACGAAACCGACTTTCCGGGTCTGACGCTGCTTCCCGGTCAGATGCCGTTCGAGATTTTCGTCTGGTCGCTGATGGATCACGTCGATATGATCGGCGGTTATCCCTCGACGGTTTTCCTGACGGTGCCCGTCGATAAGGTGCGGTTCATCTTCGCTCCGGATGCCGAGAGTCTGGTGCGCCCGCTCAACCTGCTGTTCCGCGACGCGGCGAACGTCGAGTGGATGCAGTAAAGACTCTTCTGCGGATGTGGTTCCTGCGGATATGGAAACAGCCGGTCATGCGACCGGCTGTTTTGTTTGCGGGCGTGCTGCCTGCCTTTTTCGGGTCTTGTCCCGTTTGTCTTGGTTGTCCGTCCCCTCCGTTCCCGGCGGCAGCTTACCGCGAGGCGGCCAGCGACGAGGGAGTCACGCCCTCGGAGTTTTTGGCCCAGTCGCCGCGGGCGCGGAGCACCTGCTCGACGATGTCGCGCACGGCCCCTTCGCCGCCCTTGAATTCGGAGACGTAACGCGACGCTTCGATCACTTCGGCGGCTGCGTCGGCCGGGCAGACCGGGATGCCCACTTCGCGCATGCACTCCAGATCGGGGATGTCGTCGCCCATGTAGATTGCGTTCCGGGGGTCGATGCCCTCCTCGGCGAAGTATTCGTGCAGGGCGCTGATCTTGTCCATGCAGTCGATGTAGGCCCGCGTGACGCCCAGCATCTTCAGCCGGTTTTCGAGGGTCTTGCCGCGTCCTCCGGTGATGATGCAGACCTTGTAGCCCATTTTGATCGCGTAGGCCAGCGCATAGCCGTCCTTGGCGTTGTAGCGGCGGATGAAGTCGCCGTCGAGTGTGGGGATGATGCCGCCGTCGGTCATCACGCCGTCCACGTCGAAGACGAAGGCTTCGGTGCGCGCTATATCTTCTTTGAAGTTTCCCATATGCTGTTGCTTATGATTGAATAGATGTTCTTGAGTTGCAGGTCGTCGTCGAGCAGGGCGCAGTGGCGGGCGCGGGTTCCGGTGTCGTTGCGCACGGCGGGACCTGTCTGCACGTCGGCCGGGGAGGCCGCGTCGAGCGCCTTGGCGGCGGTCTGGGCGATCAGCGGCTTGAGCACGTCGAACGGAAGTCCCGCACTGCCGGCGATGCGCTCTGCGACGGCGTACATGTGATTGACGAAATTGCAGGCGAAAACCGCCGCGAGATGCGCTTTTGCCCGGCAGGCCGAGTCGGCCCAGATCACCGTGCGCGAGAGACGGCGGGCGAAGGCTTCCAGCTCCGGGCGCAGGGCTTCGTCGTCGGTTTCGAGAAAGACGGGAATCTGCGAAAAATCCACTTCGCGGCCCTTGGTGAAGGTCTGGAGGGGATAGAAGACGGCCCGGCGCGTCGTGGGGCGGTCGGGCAGGGCTTCGAGCGGCACGCTTCCGGCGGTGTGGGCCACGACGGCCCCCGCGGGAATGGGCAGCGAAGCGGCCGCTTCCGCTACGGCCCGGTCGCTTACTGCGATCAGGTAGATGTCGGCTTCGGCCAGCCCGGCCGGGTCCGAGGTCCATTGGGTGCCGGCGAGTGCGGCGACCGTCTTTCCGCGCTGGGCGTTGCGGGCGAAGAGCTGTACGAGTTTCAGGCCGCTTCGGGCGACGGCCTGCGCCAATGCTTCCGCGAGGTTGCCGCTTCCGATGATTACTGCGCGTTCCATAAGTTTCTTTGTCGTTTCGTTAAAGCAGGTCCACCAGCCGCACGTTGTCCTGCGATTTGCGGGCCGTTTCCTTCAGGTTCTCCAACTCCCGGTCGATGCGGGTCAGTTCGGCGTTGCGGGCCAGATCGACGGTCGTCTGCCCCGACGCTTCGACCGCTTCGAGCACCCCGTAGACGGTCAGCGTCCCGGTGTCGTGCGCCGGGGCGAAGGCCACTTCGCGTTCGCCGTCGCCCGAAGGCACGGCGATGAGCTGTCCGGCCTGCACGAGCTGGTAGAGTACGTCGTTGACGATGCGCGTGGGCAGTCCGAGCCGTGCGCGGATCACGTCGGCGGGCGTTGCACCGCCCTTTTCGCGGAAGTGCCGCACCACGGAGAGCATCACGGCCAGCAGGATCTTGCGCCGCTGGTCGTAGCTTATCAGCAGCGATTCGCGCTCCTCGCCGAAGCGGGCGATATTCTGGTAGGCGAACGACAGCTCGCCGCCGAACAGCAGGATCTGCCACGAGGTCTGGAGCCAGATCAGCAGCAGCGGAAGGGCCGCGAAACTGCCGTAGATGGCGTTATAGGAGGTCATCCACCGCTGAATGTAGATATAGCCCCACTGAAAGAGCAGGAAGAGCGTGCCGGCGACGATGCCCGCCATCAGCGCGCTCTTGAATTTGACTTTGGTGTTGGGGATGATGATATACAGGATGGTGAACATCACCCAGATGATGAACATCGACGCGAAGCGCGAGAGCAGGTCGAAATACCAGCTGCCGTCGAATCCCAGCAGCTGCTGGGTGTAGTTGCCTACGGCATTGGCCACGACCCACAGCACCGGAACGATCATCACCACGGCGATATAGTCGGTGTACTGGCGCGTCACGCTGCGTTCGACCTTGACCTCCCAGATGTTGTTGAAGGCGCTTTCGATCGAGCCGAAGACCCGGATTATGGCCCAGAAGAGCATCACCAGCGCCACGGCCGCCACCACGCCGCCCTGCGTGCGGGCCAGCGCCTTTTCGGCGAAACCGACGACGTAGTCGATGATTTCGGGGTTCTGCGGGAAGAGGGCGTAGAGGTTGTCGATCAGTCCGTCGGCCAGTCCGAAGCCCTTGACCACGGCGAAAACCACCGCTACGATCGGCACCAGCGACATCAGCGTATAGAATGTGAGGGCCGCGCTGCGGACGATCATGCCGTGTTCCAGCAGGCCCCGCGCCGTGTAGAACAGCAGGCGGTACTGCTGTACGAGCCACCGGATGACCGGGTTGCGCCATTCGTTGATGTCGCGCCGGAAGATCGTGTCGGTGAAGTAGGTGAATATCTCGCTGATTTTCATAGGCTGTTACGATTCCTGCAAACGGACTGCGCGCCGAACGCCGCCGGGCGCATTCCGATATGCTGCAAATATAGCTATTTCAACCGGACCGCCCAAAATCCGTTTCCGATTTTGGTGAAGGCCAGCCGCACGTCGGCTCCCGCGTGCACGCCCAGCCGCCGGGCCAGCTCCTCGGCTCCGAACGGGAAGTCGCGTTTCATCAGCTCGGCTCCGGCTCCTTTCAGGCTGCGTTTCAGCCGCCGCGGGTCGTACGGTTCGATGCTTTCGACTGCGAATACCTTGCCGATTACCTCCTGCGGCTCTTCGGCGGCGAATCCGTAGCCGTTTTCGCTCCAGATGTCGGCCTTGCCGCGCAGGTGGAGCCGCGCCAGCCGCGCCTTCTGCAGCGCGACGTCGGGCACGACCAGCCAGCGGTAGCGCGACGGGTCGAAGGTGTCGGGTGCGGGCGGCGGCGTCTGGCCGGGGGTGGCCGTGAAACTGCCGCGGCCGAGCGCCGTCGCCGTGAGGGCGGGACCCGTGCCGTCGGCGTAGACGAGCACCTCCTTGCACTCGTCGCCGAGCGAGACGACCTCCACGCGGCTGTCGGGAAAGAGCCGCAGGGCTTCGTCCACGTCGAACAGCGGCGAGTTCTTGATGCACAGACGCCCTGACGCGCGCGCGATAAGCGGCATCAGGGCGGTGACGTCGGGCGAGCACGCTTCGAGCCGCACCAGCTTGCGGCCGTCGGCCGAGCGGCGGTCGGGGTCGGCGAAAATCCAGTCGAAGCGCAGTCCGGGCCGTTGCAGATACTCCTCGGCCGAGGTGTGGACGACCTCTATGTTGGCGGCTTGGAGCCGCCGGAAGTTTTCGGCGGCGATACGGGCCAGCGTTTCGCTGCGTTCGAGCGTCACCACGCGCCGGAAACGGCGGCTCAGGAAAAGCGCATCGACGCCCAGTCCGCAGGTGAGGTCCAGCGCCGTGTCGCCGTCGATCCGTTTGTGCGCCGCACACGCCTCGCTCGACGCCTGCTCGAAGGCCAGCGGCGGGAGTATGCACTGCGCGGCGGCATACGACGGCAGTTTCGATGCCGCCCGCGCGAGGTATTTGACCTGCGTGGCGACCAGCCGCGCGTGGGGCACGGTGCGGTCGAGGGCCACGTCCAGCGGATCGCGGCCGCGGGAGACGGCAATGGCCCGCTGCACTTCGTCCGTAAGCAGCAGTTCGTATTCTTCGGGGGTCATCATGCGGGCAAATGTACGCTTTTTTTCGGTTCGGCGGACCACGCCGCAACCGTTGCGAGCGTGAAAAAGAGGTAAACGGCCGCCGTCGCCCCTCCGCCGAGGGCGTATTCCGCCGCAGTGCAGGGCAGATCCGCCGTGACGCGCGCCAGCGCGTTGAGTCCTTCGGCCGTGTGCGACAACACGCATTCGAATGCCGGGGCCGCCCATCCGACCGGCAGCAGCATCCAGAGCGCGCCGGCCAGCACTACGACGCTTCCGAGCAGGATCGCTGCCGGATTGACGACGACTCCCGCCAGCGGCACGATGCCGAACGTATGCGATACGAGGGGCGCCGTGGCCAGCGTCGCCGCAAGGCTGACCGCCAGCGCGTCGGTGATCGGATTCAGCGCCCGCCGCCGGGTGCGGAGCCGGCGGCAGAGGGGTACGCCCCATGCGAGGATCGCCGCAACGGCCGCGAACGAAAGCTGGAAGCTGATGTCTCCGAGCCATGCGGGATTCCACAACAGCATGCCGAAGGCGGCCGCGGCGAGGGCGTTCAGGCCGTTGTATTCCGACGCGGAGGCGAGGGCCGACTGGAGCATCGTGAACATCACCGCCGCCCTCACGGCGCTGGGCGGAAATCCCGCCGCGGCGACGTAAATCCAGATGCAGGCCGCCGCCAGCAGGTTGCGCAGCAGATGGCCCCTGCGCAGCAGCGGCAGCCACCACAACAGCAGATTGACCAGTGCGAAGACGATGCCCGTGTGCAGTCCCGATACGGCCAGCAGGTGCGACAGTCCGCTGCGCGAATAGGCCGCGCGCAGTTCGGGCGTGATGCCGCTCCGGTCGCCCGCCGTCATGGCGCGGCAGACGGCACCCGCGTCGCCGGGGATTCTCAGACGGCCCATTCGTTCGGCGGCATGCAGATGCAGGGCCGTATTGCGGGCGGGCAATCGTTCGAGTATGGTTCGCTCCGACAGCCATATCGTTCCCGCGAATCCCCGCCGCGTCATCAGGCGGCGGTAACTCTCCGCGCCGCCGCGCAGCGGCCGGACCGTGCCCCGGCAGCGGAGACGCTCGCCCGGATGCAGGGCCGTTAGGCTGTCGGCATGGAGCGTCACCCGGTCGCCTGCGGGGTGCCACGTGCCGTCGGCCGGGTCGCGCCACGCCGTGACGGTCGCTTCGGCGGAAGCATAGCGGCCCCGGTCGGCGGGGATGCCCTCGACGGAGAGTTCATAGGCCGTGTATACCCCGTAAGGTACCGTGCGTCCGGTATCGCGGAGCTGTGCCGCGCCGAATCCCGCCGTGAAGAGCATGGCGAGGGTGCAGAGCGGCGACCGGAGAAGCAGCGCCGAGACGCCGGAGAGCAAAAAGGTCCCTGCGAGAAACCACAGGGGCAGTGCGAAGCGGTCGGCGGCGAGAATCCCGGCCGCAAACGGCACGACGGCTTTCAGCATCGGCATACGGTCGAGTTTGGCAAGCAGGAATTCGGATTTCATACCTGCAAATATAACAAAAGAGGGCTGTTTTGTGTGCTGTTCGGGCAAAAGGTTTTCATGCGGACGCCGGATCGGGCGGGACTCTCCGCCGCTATTGGCGAAATAGCTCCCAACCCCGCTCCACGTCGTCCATATCGGCCGCCGTGCCGTTTTCCACCCGCGAAATGGCCGCCGCCATGCGGAGCATCGTCGTCCGGTCGCGGGTATCGACCGGCCGGTCGTCGGCAATGCCCACGGCGTCGGCGACTGCGCGGATGTAGATTTCCGTGCGGTTCTCCGAAGGCGGGGCCCAGCGCGAGATCATGCCGCGTATGGTATCCAGACCGTGGCGGATGCGGTAGGTGTCCAAGAGGACGAAGATCGCCCGGTACCCCCACGGCATGGATTCGAACTGCTTGAACGCCGGATCACGCGAGGGCCGCACCTCGCCTTTGTAGCGGACCGCCGACTGCCGGATATTGCCGGGGTTCCGGTTGCTCAGCCCCCTACTCATCGCCCGCCTCTCTCCGGATGCGGCGGCGTACGTAGCGGCGCAGCCAGCGGAACAGCGGGGCGTCGGAGAGCTGCGACGCGTTTTCGAGGAACGACCACAGCTCCACGCCGCACGTGAAGCCCGTGAAGAGCCGCGCGACGTTTAGCCCCATGAAGTCGAGGATGCAGCTGTCGATCATCCACGCCATGGCGATCGCCGTAATGGTGAGGCCCAGCTTGAGGACCGTGCGCCATGCTTCGCGGCTCTCGAAGTACCATGCGCGGCCTTCGCGGCGGGCCGCCGCGCGGCTGGCGGCGACGCCTGACAGGAAGTCGATGCCGATGAAGACCACGGTGCAGGCCACGAGCGGCCCGATCGGGGCGAACAGGGCGGCGATCCCCGCCGCCGCGCCGCTAACGAGTCTGTACAAAGTTTCCATCGGTCGTGCAGCGATTGAGGATGTTCTCGTGCGGGTCGTATTCCGGAAATTCGGCGGCGTGCGTTTCGAGGTGTTCGGCGGCGCGGCGCAACAGCGTCCGGGCCTGACGGCGCAGGCTCCGTTGCAGCTCGCGCAGGGCCTGTGTGCCTGCGGGCTGGTAGGCGGCGGATTTGGGCGCGACGGTGCCGCACTGCCCGGTGCGGACGTCGAGCCGCGGCTGGAGGGCGATGCGCGTGAAAAACGCCGCCGGAGCCGCAAGATATTCGGTCGTGAAGCTGGCATGCGAGCCGGCGAGAAGCTTCTCGTACAGCCGCCGCCCGATGACCGGGACGATGTAGCGCTGTTCGGCCGCGGCGATGTCGCTCTGCGTGACGCTCTCCGGCGCGAGATACTCCCCGTCGGCGAAGGCCAGCGCGACGGCCTGCGCGGGGGTGATAAGTGTGTTCATGGTTGTTGTAATTGAAATGATTTTCGAATAGCGCTGAAAGCGGCGCAGAAGTTCCCGCGGGGCGTCATAGCCACAAACGCGGCAACAGCGTGCCGGTGCGGGAAAAGCAAGACAACCTTTGCGTCATCTTGGTCGCGTGCGGCAACTCCCCGCCGGGGCGGGGATTCAGGGCGGGTCGGACCTGTAAACGACGCCGAAGGCGGCGAACAGAAAGTTTCGAAAGCACCCGGAGAATCAGGTCTTATTCTATACTCCTGATATTATACTTCGTGATCTCGGACAGAAACGCCTGCTGGCGCTCGTCTTCGGGATCATACTCCAGTCCGTCGGCCTTGCGGGCCTCCCAGACCTTCATGTAGATCGGCTTGGAGCGTGTCGGCGGGCGGTTTACGATTTGCAGCGACGACGTGTCGAATCCCGATACGGAGGTCAGGAGCTGGCGGATCGGCTCGGTCAGTTCGGCCTGCTCGCCGAGGATGACCGTGTTGAGGGCCACTTCGTACTCGTGCAGGATGCGTTCGGCGCTGAATCCCGAAGCATATTCCAGTCCGCTCAGGGTCCGGAACCACGAGTGGGCCACGACAATGTCCGACACGGCCTGCTCGTGCAGCGCCTGCCAGTCGCCCTCGTTCTGCGATGCGATCGGAATGAAACGCGAATTGTCGTTCTGCTCGCCGCCGTCGCGGATGACGAACATCACCTGTCCGGGGTTGCCCGCGAATTTCTGCTCGGCCAGTCGTACGATGCGTTCGGCTTCGGCTTCGCTGTCCACCGAGCTGTCGAGCATCATCACGCCGGAGAGCTGGAACGAGTTGTCGAGCCGCGAGATATTCCACTTGTCGGTCTTGTAGGCGATGGCCGAGACGTTGAACCCCGCGATGTAGGGCGGCACGCCGTAATGTTCGAACGTCGGTTCGTAGTCCTTGTAGTGGATCACGGCGCGCAGCGTGCCGTCGGACTGCTCTTCGAATGCCGGGTAGAGGGGCAGGGTCCGCGCTTCGGTGGCTTTGAACGCCGTCCAGTCGTGGTGGAGCAGGACGTGGGCCGAGTCGCGGGCCAGCCGGCAGCGCGAGGCGTCCTGATGGTGCAGCGAAAGGAACGTATGCCCGGCGTCGGTCACCGCTTCGAGAAATGCGTTGCCGAAGAGCGCCTTGTCGAACGCCAGTTTGTTGAGCACCTGCCGCAGGCTCTCCCCGTCGCCGTTTACGTGGCGCAGGAAGGCCGCGAGCCGGGGCTGCTGCGCCTCGTCGCACGTGAAGCCCTTGCCCGAAATGTAGTCGGCCTTGTCGTTGATGATGCGGCGGTGGGTCACCGAACGGCGGGCCATCAGCGCCAGCGCGTTGGGAAAGAGGTTGTCGTCGCCCCAGCGCCAGAACGCGTCGCTTTCGACACGTCCCGCGCCGAGCGTGATGTAGGGATCGGCCGTGCGGTTGTTCACCGCGACGGCCGGTTTGATTTTGTGCTTTTTGCTCATGGTTCCTGTTGTTTGAGTTCCGGGGCCGGGTCGGCGTCCTCGCAGGTGAGGGTCACGACGACCGGCGTGCCGTCGAGGGGCTTTACGCCCGATTCGTTGCTCACCGAGCCGAGCCGCAGGGGTTGTTCCGTCCCCAGCCGGGCCGACCAGCCGATCAGCAGCCGTTCGCCCGATGCGGCCGTGACGGTTGCGATCAGCCCCTCGGTCGCGGCCGTGCGGCGGAATGCCGGGTCGAAAAGCGTGCGGGCCGCTTCGCGGCTGACGACGAGCTTCAGCGTATGACGCACGCGATGCGGTCCGGCTTGGGTGTCGCTCAGCTCGGTATAGGAGGAGCGTTGTTCGGCGAGCGGCAGCCGCGTGAGCAGCGTTCCGTCGCGGAACACCGCTTCGGCGCGCCCGTCGGCCCCCAGCGCCGCCCGCAGGAGATTTCCTGCGGGGGTGATTGCGGCGGCCGTGATGCCGCCGGCGGGTTTGCGGGGTGTGGACGCTGTCATTGCTATACCCGGAATGCGTAAGAGAGCATCGTCTCGTCGATCACGTCGCAGCCGGCCATGAAGACGGCGCGCTGGCGGTTCTCCATCAGGTCGGGGTTGTACCACATGCGCACTTCGTTGCCCGGAAAGTCGGACGTATTGACGGCCAGTACGAGGTTGCGGCGGTCGGTCAGCAGGCAGAACGACTTGTGGAGCGAGGTGTCGGCCAGATAGGCCCCCAGACGGACGTCAACGAGCGGGATGCCGTGGTAGGCCAGTCCCTGACGGCCGTTGGTGCTTTCGGCGTAGGCCGCGTCGGCGCCCTTGCTGTCGAGGTACTTTTCGTAGGCGTAGTAGAGATCCGAGGTGACGAAGAAGGCGAGCTGGCCTTCGGCTTTGCGGTCCTTGATACGTTCGTCGGCGTTCTGCCAGAGGTCGTCGAGGATCGCGACGATCTTTTCGGGATTGGCGAAGTCGGCGGCTTCGTAGACCGAATTGTGGAACCGCTCCTGCTCGGCGCCTGCCTTGACGCTTTTGAGGAAGCCGTCGAAGGTGTTGAAGCCCGAAGCGGCCGTCGTGTCGCCGACCCACATCGTGGCGCGGATTCCCTCGGCGATGGCCTGCTTGAAGAGCGAGGTTTCGGCCTGCTCCAGCTCGCTGCCCGTCAGGTCGTCCATATTGACGTCGGCGCGCGCCGCGATTTTCTCGTATACCAGCGAGAAGTAGTCGGCGGCCGAGAATCCCAGCTCGGCCTTCACGCGGCTCAGAGCGATGGTTTTCTGCAGTTTGTTGGCGGCGCTGCCCCCGGACCACCCTGCGGCGGTGTACTTCTGGAGGACGTTGCGTTGCCCTTCCCAGAGCTGGATGGTCGTCGGGACGGGCATGTTGTAGAGGACCCTCACGCCCAGTTCGCCGGCCGAAGGGCCGCTCAGGATGGGACGGAAGAAGATGTTTTCGAGGTCGGAACCGGTGTACTGCTTGGCGTTTTCTAAGAAACTCATGGTTGAAATGATTTTGGTGGTTGTTCGAATGGTCGGGGAGTCTTTTTCTGTGGGACTCTCCCGGTTTTACATGTTGCGCAGACGTTTCGCGTCTTCGGAGTAGGCGCGTTGGTTGGCTGTCCGCACGAGGTCGCCGTAGGAGGGATCCTCGCGGGGCCGGGTTTGCGTGGGGACGACCCGCTGCTGCGCCTGACGCACCGCGGCGGCGGAGCGGCGGAGCAGCTCCCGCTCTTCTCCTTCGGTGTGGAGGACGTTGCGGTCCCGGTCCGCGGGCAGCTGCTCTCCGGCGCTGAGACCGATGCGGACGAACAGGCGTTCCCAGCCGCGGGCGATGTTTCGCGTCAGCGAGGGGGCGCCGCGGCCTGCCGCGTCGGTCACGACGTCGGCCAGACCGGCCGCGACGGCCTCTTCGGGCGACAGCCAGCGGCCGCTGCCGTTGTTCTCGGCCATCAGGGTCTCGAATTCGGCCGCCGGGCGTCCCGAACGGGCGGCGTAGACCGCGGCGATGCGCGTGTCGGTCTGGCGGAGCAGGTCGAGTTTGCCGCTCAGCTCCGCAGCGTTGCCTTCGGTGGCGCAGACGGCCGTGTGGATCAGGTAGAGGGCGTTGGCCGATATTTCGCGGCAGCCGGGCGAAGCGGCCTGCGCGATGATGGTCGCCGCAGAGGCGGTGTACCCGTAACAGCGGGTCGTGATGTGTGCGTCGAGCGCCGTCAGCGCGTCGTGGATCAGCAGTGCGTCGTTCACGTCGCCGCCCGTCGAGCGGATGTTGACCACCACTTCGGGCGCGTCGATTTCGGCGATGCGGCGCACGGCGTCGCGGAATTTTTCATAGGTCGCCACGCGGGCTTCGGGTTGGTCGAACTGCCACTCTTCGGGCACGCCGATCGTGCCTTCGATGTCGATGTGGCAGACGCCGGCATTGTTGTCGATTTGAATTTCCGATTTCATGTTTCAGGATTTGTACGAGTTGTAATAGTAGTTGCGGATTTTTTCGTAGGAACAGCAGAACAGTTCGGCCGTGGCGTGCATGGCTTCGCACCGCGGCACGCCCTCTGCGGCCAGCCGTTCGATTTCGCCGCGGATGGCCCGCTGTTCGCAGACCCGCAGGTTGACCAGTCCCAGTTCGAACAGCCGTTCGACGGCCCGTTCGCCCTCCAGCCCGCCGATTTCCCGCAGCAGGATCGCGGCCAGTCGTTTTTTGTGGCGGGTCGTCATGCGTCGGGGAGTTGGGTGAAGGTGCAGCGGACGGAGGCCGCCTGCGGGTCGTAATCTTCCACGGCACGGAGCGCTGCGCGGACCGTCCCTTCGCCCGTGTCGAGCAGGAACGCCGAACGCAGGTCGGGCGCTCCCGTTCCGGGCGTGAAAAGGCTTTCGAATTCGTGGGGCGCGAGCCGCAGCGAGAGGGTGATGCGCCGGCCTGCGGACTCTCGGCCCGTTTGCAGGTCATAATAACGGTGCAGGCCCCGCACGCCGTCGCGGTCCTCGAAGCAGAGCGTGAATCCTGCCGCCGCGCCGTCCCCCGCGAAATGGAACGCCGCGAGGGGATATTCCGCCTGCCCCGACGGAAATCCCCACCGCTCGCCGTCGGGCAGGGGGTGCATGCCCGCGAAGCGTACGATGCGCGGCGTGAAGTTGGTGCCGTCCTCCTGTACGTCGTCGCGGTCTCCGACCTGCATGATTACGGCCGAAGAGGCGTCGGAGTAACCTCCCGCGGTGCTGATCGTGGGGCAGAACAGCGGATTGGCCAGCGTCTTTTCGCCCTCCTTGGCCGCACGGGAGCCCGTCGTGACGCTCCATTGGCCGAAGGGGCTTTCAGCCTCGGCGTCGAAACGGGCCACGGCTCCGTCGCCCGCCAGATAGCGCCATGTGCGGCGTTCGTGGACTTCGGGGGCGATGTCCGCCAGCACCACGGGCTGCGAGAAGTCGGTTTTCGCCCGCCAGTCGGCCGCGGGACCTGCAGCGAAGAAATCGTCCGCCGGTTCGATCCGGACGGTTCTTGTCGCCTGCTCGGTGTGGAAGCGCAGGTTGAAGAGGTGTTGCAGCGCTTCGAGCAGTTCCGACTGCCGGATCCGGTGCCGGGCCACGTCGGCGAACGTGATCGCCGACCCGTATCCGGGCGCCGACGAGAAACGCGGCTGGAGCGAACATTCCTTGTGCAGGGTGAGCGACATGCCCTCCTCGGCCCCGTGGAAGTAAATCCGGTTGAAATATTTGGGTGACGAGGGCGAGAGCCGCTCGGCGGCGGTGCGCACCCGCAGTTCGACGGTGGTCTCTCCCCGCTCGGCGATATACCCGTCGTACAGCGCCCAATCCCCGGCGTACGGCTCCCAGCGGGTGCCGCTGCGGACCTGCAGCACGGGATTCGCCACGCTCCCCGCCGCGGGCGTGACGACCTGCGCCGTGCGGGCGGAGAATTCGGCCCAGAGCGTGTCCGCCGTTCCGTTCTTCGTGTAGTTCAGGCGGTATTGCCGCCCCTCGGCGTGGTCGAAGACGATCGCCGTGTAACTGTGGTTGGGTGCGATTTCGCCGCGGCGGTCTTCGTAGCGGTTGGCCAGCGTGAAACGCATGTCGGCCCCCGTGCCGAAATAGACCGAATCGAACCCTTTGAGCCGCTGGCGGCTCTGGATCACGTGGTCGGTGGTGTACTTCAGGTAATACTCGAATCCCGCGCTCACCTCGGTCCTGGGCGTGAAGACGATATTGCCCCGGTCGAAACCGAAACAGCCGCCGTTGTTGCTCAGGCCGGGAACCGGTTCCCCGTCGGCGTCGGGGGTCTGGGGCGTGGCCGTCTCGACGATGTTCCCCACGGAGTTGAGCGCGGTATTCGGGTTGGCGGCCACGCGGCCCGAATAATCGGCCTTCGCCGTGGCGGACGACAGCCGCCGGGCGAAAAAGCCCATGCGGGCGGCAAGGGCCGCGGTGTCGCGCGAGGCGTATGCGCCGCTCATGTAGAGCGACCGGAACAGGTCCGACTCCATGAATCTGCTTTCGATGCGGTACCCCGCTTCGCCGAAGATCGTTTCGACGAGCGTCGCCACATGCAGGAACGGGTGGTAATCGTCCACCGTCAGGAGCCGCTGGGCGGGGAGCAGGTCCGTCGGGCTGTTGCGCTGCGGGTATTCGTCGCGGCGGATCGGAAAGAACTTCACGGGCGAATCGTCCGTCCAGCCTGCGAGAATCGTCTCCGGAGTCAGGGCCGCCCGGAAATCGACGCCGAGGGCGTTGAACATCCGCCGTGCGGCGTTTTTGGCCCAGCCCGCGCCGCCGTCGCGGATTTCGATCCGGTACCCCTCGTCCGATGCGCTCAGCATCCGTACCGCTCCCTTCAGCATGACGGAACCTTCGGCCGTAAGTTCCGCCGTGTGCGGCGCCGCGTTGAACCGTTCGGCGGTATGCGGATCGCGGGCGAATCCGGCGAGCGCGTCGTTTCGGGGCGTTGCGGGGATGGTCAGCGTCAGCGAACGGCCTTCGCGGGCGGCTTCGACGTCGGCGAGGGCCGCGGCGTCGTACCCCGGTACGGCGATCCGCTCCGTTCCGAGGTCGCACGGCTTTCCGTCGATATTCAGTTCCATGGCATGCGGGTTTTGCGCTTGGGGCGGATTTCGATTTCGAGACAGCTCACCGCTGCGTGGCGGTGTACGACGGCCGCCGGGGTCGTTACGTCGATGGGCGTATATCCCCCGTCCTCCGCCAGCCATACTTCGGGCGAAGCCGTGATCTCGCCGAGGGCTTCGAGTACGGCCCGCGTCTCGTAAGCCGATACGAGCGTGGTCCGCCGTTCGGTGCGGGCCGCCGCCGTCAGGTGGCCGTCGGTCCCGTACGCCCGGTTCTTTACGGTCTCAGCCGTCACCGATTTCTCGATCGGAAAGGTGTAATGCTCGATGCTGCCCGCACTGCTGCGCCATGCGAGCCTGCGGCCGCCGGAGACGGCCGGGACTACCGTGTAGGAGACCGAGCCGCATTTTCCGGCGTCCACGGTCAGCGTTTCGGCGTCCGGAAAATCGCGGGTGTCGAGCCGGAAGACGAGCACTCCACCGCTTTTCGTGCGGTAGCTCTCGGCGGTTGCGGAGTCCCCGGCCTGCGCCGTGACCGTTATCGTGCAGGCTTCGTCGCAGAGCAGCGTCAGCTCGTCGCTTTCGCCCGGCGAGATCGTGCGGACGGAGGGCATGGCCGTCAGCAGGGCGGGGGCCGCGACGATGTTGCGGCGGGGCAGGAACGTGCGTTCCGGGGAGACGGCTTTTTCGCCGTTTGCCGGGGCCGTTTCTCCGGCCGGGGTCATGCCGGCCTCGACGACCGCCGCGATGCAGCGGCCCTCGGCGACGTGGAATCCGGTGCTCCCGGTCACGGGCGAGAAGCGGATGGCGCGGCGCAGGCAGGGCGCGGCGTCGAACGAGACCGACGCGCTTCCTGCGAAACGTCTTGCGCCGATCAGGTCTGCACTTCTGGTGTCGGTGATGCGCAGGTCGATCGTCCCCGCCGCCGCGGCCGTGACCGTGTAGCGAAGCTCTCCGCCGAGCGGGGCGTACTGTTGCGGAATTTGTGTGAATGTCATTGGATCGTGTTTTGAGAGATGTCGTTACGGCGGAGACGCGCCCCGCCGCCTTTTGCGGCTTTCTCGTGTGCGGACAGT
Organism: Alistipes sp. HGB5; assembly: GCF_000183485.2. Taxonomy (NCBI): domain Bacteria; kingdom Pseudomonadati; phylum Bacteroidota; class Bacteroidia; order Bacteroidales; family Rikenellaceae; genus Alistipes; species Alistipes sp. HGB5. The sequence goes on from NZ_AENZ01000086.1 coordinate 41,816, forward strand.
GCCGTGCCCTGAGCCGGGCCGGGGCGGTGTCGCCGCAAGAGGCGGGGCGCTCCGAATCAGAAGAAGGTTACGATGCGCGCGGCGGCGGTCTGCGAGATTTCGCCGTGCGGCGTAAGTGCGAAGGCGCGGGGGCGGACCGAAAGCCCCTCGACGGCGAGAACCCGTTCGTCGAGCGAAAGCGCCGCGAAGATTTCGAGCAGCTGCTCCTCCATCCGGGCCAGCGCAGCGCGCCGCTCCGTGGGGGAGAGCCGTGCTCCGGAGCTTAACAGGTGGAGCGTCATGTCGTACGTCGCCCGGCCGTGGCCGCATCCTTCGACGGCGTGCAGTTCGAGGGGCGCGAGCCATGCCGCCGGGTAGCTCCGCACGGTGTGGGCCATGCCGTCTTCGGGCCCCGTGTGGAAAGCGTAACCCTGCTGCGCCGCAAGCGCTTCCGCCGCACCTTCGAGATGGGTGCGATTCATTGTTGACAAGTGTTTGAAAGATTGTTGAAAAACGGTAATAACAATTCGTAAGGGGCTGACAAAGAATTTTGTCCCGTTGTTGATAACCCGTGCACGGTGCACCGTGCGGTGTGAATTGTGATGCAAATATACATCGGCGGATACCCCCTTGTCAAGAGGTCGGGGCACTTTTTCTAAATTTTATGGAAAAACTCCCGATTTTTGATTACCTTTGCCTTATCGAAACCAACAGTTTTATACCTTATGGATGATGGTCATAGTTCCACGTATAGCGGCTGTGTCGTATCTCAATACGATACCGTTCATCTATGGTATCGAGCACGAAGGTAACCTGCGTGCCGAACTGCTGTTGTCTCCCCCCGCCGTCTGCGCAAAGAATTTCGCCGAACACAAGGCCGACATCGCCTTGGTACCTGCCGCCGCCGTGCCGTCGCTCGCCGACGCCGAGATCGTCACCGAATACTGCATCGGCGCCGCCGGTCCCGTGCGGACGGTCGTCCTGCTGAGCGGCGAGCCGATCGAAACGGTGCGCCGGGTCTTCCTCGACGCCCATTCGCTGACCTCGGTGCAGCTGGCCGGCTATCTGTTGGCCAAACACTGGAAGGTCTCTCCCGAATACTATACGATGGAGGATTACGCGCAGCTGGACCATGCCCTGCCGGGCGACGCGTTCCTGCTGATCGGCGACAAGGTTTTCGACTACGAGGGCCGCTTCGCCTATTCGTACGATCTGGCCGCCGAGTGGAAAAAAGCCACGCGCCTGCCCTTCGCCTTCGCCGTCTGGATCGCCCGCAAGGGTGTCGATCCCGATCTGACCGAAGGGTTGCAGCATGCGCTGACTTTCGGCATCGAACACACGTACGAGGCCGTCCTCGAATACGGCTTCGACCGCAAACCGTACGATGCGTACGGCTACCTCACGCAGAATATCGACTATATTTTCGACAATCAGAAGCATAAAGCGCTGCAAAAGTTCTGGAACTCCGGCATCAAGGTGTCTCCGAGGGCCAATCCCGGCTGAAGAGCTTAGCGGACGGTCGTCCGCCTCTCTGCCGAACAGGATTATGAACTTTAAGAAGGAGAGCGTTTTATGATTACGATTTACCTCAAGCAATACAACAAGATTATCCGCAATGCCGACACGAAGCTCTTCGACGAGCTGGGTTACGACGACATTTTGTGGATCGACATGCTTCTGCCCACGATCAAGGAGCAGAAGGCCGTCGAGAACTTCATGGAGATCAGCCTTCAGACCAAACAGCAGGTCGAGGAGATCGAATCGACTTCGAAATACTCCGAAGACGAGAATGCCATCATCTCCAACTCCAATTTCTTCGTGCCGACGGGCGACACGTTCATCGTGGAACCCGTGTCGTTCATCATTTCGAACGAGGGTGTGCTGGTTTCGGTGCGCAGTGCCGAATTCCGGACTTTCCGCGAGACGGAGAAGCGCCTGCAGATGAACTACCGCAACTATTCGACGGGTTATCACCTTTTCATTTCGCTCTTGGAGGTGCGCATCGACTTCGACGCCGACCTCGTGGAGCTGATCGCCAAGCAGGTCGCGGCGCTCTCGAAGGACATCAACTCCGAAGATTCGATCGACAAGGCCGTGCTGCACCGCATCAGCGCCCTGCAGGAGAGCACCATGTCGCTGCGCGAAAATATCTTCGACCGCCAGCGCGTGCTGTCGGGCATCCTGCGCTCCGAACGTTTCCCGAACGACATCTATCCGCGCTTGCAGCTGATGATCAAGGACGTGAACTCGCTGATCAACCATGCCGACTTCAGCTTCCAGCGTCTGGACTATATTCAGGACGCCGCGCTGGGTCTGATCAACATCGAGCAGAACGAGATCGTCAAGATCTTCTCCGTGGCGGCGGTGATCTTCATGCCCGCGACGCTTATCGCGTCGATCTACGGCATGAACTTCAAATTCATGCCCGAACTGGACTGGACCCTGACGCTCTCCAACGGCTGGAACATTCCGCTGGGCTATATCTTCGCCATCGGCCTGATGATCTTCTGTTCTGCGCTGACCATCTGGTACTTCAAGTACAAGAAGTGGCTCTGAAGACACGCCCGCTCTGCGGGCGTGCTCCTGCCTTTCCCGTTACTCCACCAGCCGCACGAAACAGGCGTCGCTTACGTCGCCGGCGCCCCAGTCCGATACCAGAAATGCGTTGTTGTTGAAACTGTTGAAGTCGAACGTGGAGACGTTTATATCCCACGCCGAAGTTCCTGAAGCCGACTGTTTATTGAGCCAGTAGATCGCTCCGAAATTGGTGTAAACGGTGTAGAGCATCGGGCGGTAATGAATGTCCGACGAGGTGTAGAGCGCACCTCGGTTGGCATAGCGCAGCACGCCGCGTTTGCCGCCCTCCTGCGTGCAGTTCTTACGCCGGCCGTATCCGGCGACTCCGGTTGGAAAGAAGAGGTTCGCACCCTCTCCGCCTGAATTCGTACTCCCTTTGGGGTTGTAGACGAAACATCCGCGCATGCCTTTGTTCTTGTTGCTGGCGTTGTAATAGGCGTAGCTGTAAATGTCTTTCACGTCGAAAGAGGTTTCGGTGGATTCGTCGTCGTAAAGTACGCCGTATGCGAACTGGCAGTTGAGTTGCAGGGCGTGGAAATCCTCGTATTCGGCTACATGGCAGTTGGGATTGCCGTTGATGGTCTGTTTGCGGTCGCTGAATCCTGCCGAAGCGCGGGGTTTGTTCGTGATCTGCGTTTTTCCCGCGACCTCTGTCCATGTCCCCTTTTTTTCGACTCCAAGGGAGCCAGATCGAACTCGGTCGTCGCATGGTCCTTGAAATTGTCGAACACGTTGTTGGTCGCGTCGATGGGCTGGTCGAAATTGCCGAAGCGGAACAGCGACCCCTCCTCGCACGGCGACTTCGCTTCCGTGTCGTTGTAGCAAAGATTGAAACAGTGCCATTTGGCATCGCCCGCGATTTGGGCGGGAGCGTAGCCCTGACGGACGAAGATCCGGTGGTAGCAGGAGTAATTGTGGTAACGTATCAGAATGATCCCGTACCTGCATTGATCCGCGCCGATGGTGCCGTCCGGCTGGTAGGAGAACCGGATTTCGGACCCGGTGGCTCCTTTGGCCCGGCCTCCGAGCACGCCGTTGATCCTGATCCAGTCGCTGCCGGTCTCGATTTCAGCCTCCCACGGCCCCTCCGATTCGAACGGAAGGTATTGTGTGGCGGCCTCGTTCTTACGGTGTGTGAGCACCACGTTGAACGGTGTGCCGTTGTCGTGACGGCGGTAAATGCCTTTGGGATTGATGATGCGGCGGACTTGGAATATCGTCACGGTGTCCACCGTAGGTTCGGGATGCCCCTCCAGCTGGACGGTCAGTTTCACCTTCGCCGAGCGTCTGTATGAAAAATAGGGGTTGTTGCCCGAAAATCCGGTCGTACTCACCAGTTGCAATGCCCGCGTGTAGCACGGAATCTGCAAGACGGTCCTCTCTTTCGCCTCGTCGATCGTGACGATGTAGTCGCCGTTGTTCCCTCCGTCGATCGTGCCGCTTTTCGAAAGCTCGTACTCCCGGTATCCGCGGGGCGCCTGCCCTTTCTCTTGGGGAAGCAGCAGCGCTTCGCCGTACGCCTCCAGACTTTCTCCCGACAGGGCCGTTCCGAAGTCTTTCTGGAGCCAGTAGAAGTAGTTGTAGCCGCACCAAAAAGATTTGTCGCGTCCGATCCAGTTGATATGGGTCGCTGCCAGCGACAGAAATCCGTTCCACGGGCCGTCCTTGATCTTCGGATTATCGGGGTCTGCGGTAGTGACATTGCCCGCGGTCGGGTTTCCGCTCAGGGAGTAAACTTCGTCGGGGTAGTATTCGAACTCGTCGCCGGCTTGGTACGGGCCCCAGTTGTTCTCCACGATCTCGGCTTTCAGATTTCCGACGGGTTTGCCTTTGATCTTCACCGGAAGCATCATCGAGTGGTCGTACAGATAGGAGATGTAATAGGGATTGGGGACGTAAATGCCGGGGTCCTCATTATAGTCGATATGCCAGTTCACGTCGTTCGCGCTGCCTTGGAAACGCATCGTGAGCTTGTAGTGGAAATTGCGTTCCGCATTGTAGTCGTCGTCGGCATTCTTGCCGAGCATGAACCGGTAGAATATCGCGCCCTTTCCGGGGTTCTCCGCGGTGTTCGAGATGTAGAAACCCTCCACTTCGATATAGGTGCCGCAGGGCTTGCCGTCGCGGTATCCCGGATCGCCGGGGTCGTTGCCGTCCGGGAAGGATATGTGCTGGTTGTCGCCCGACACGTCCTGCCATTTGAGCTTGCCCTTTCCCTGCATGTTTTCGTAGAAGAAGAGCGACCGGGCGTCGTTGGCGTGCAGCTGCTCCTTGGATTGGGCGGTTCCTCCCAAGGGGTTGGAGCCTTTTGTCTGGCGCGGCCACTGGTTGAAATCGGTTCCCTGACCGTATTCGATCGTGTCGCCCGCGAACCATACGTCGTTGTCGGGGTCCTTGATGCGCTGTTCGTCGTTTGCGTCCAGCAGCGTGCAGGACCGGGGTATGTTGTGTATGCGCGCAGACTTGATGTAAATGTAGACGTTGTCGTAGAGATTCTTCGTGTCGAACGATATCGTGACCTTCGATGCCAGCCGGCGCAGCCATGCGTGGATCGTCGGCTTGGCCGAATTGATCGTCAGCAGCGGCGCTTCGCCCCGGACCGCCCCGGATTCCGGTTTGTTGGCCGTGAAGTAGCCGGACATCTGATCGTTGTTCCGCGTCAGTTCGGGGTCGGTCTCCCATGCCGGGGCGATTCGTCTGAAATCCTCCTCCAGAGCGATTTTTTCGGCATATCGGGTGTTTGCCGCGAGGTCGCCCATGTTGGCCACGGCGTAGATCCGGTAACGTCCGTAGGGTATGTTGTACGTGAATTCGGCCCGCTGCGTGGTCTGCTCGGTCGGGTTTCCTTCCCGTTCGGGGTTCGAAATCTTCATCTGCTCCCGTGTCCGGTAACCGCTTCCTGCGAGCGAGCCGTCTTCATTGTACCATGCGATGAAGATGTCTTCGATTTCGGCGATCTGGTCGCCTTTGAGGCTGCGGGTTTTTCCGAGGGAGAGGTTCGAAAGGGCCTGAAAGGTCACGGCGAACGATACGCGGCTTTCGCCCTTGCCGATCGGTTCCGCCTCCGCGTCCAAGTCGTCGCGCATACAGGAACCGAATCCGAACAGCATGCCGCCCAGCAGCAGGTAGTATATCGCTTTGCTTTTCATCCGTTTCAGTCGTCTGTTTAGGGTAACAGTCCGAATCCGGGATCGAGTTCGACCAGCTCGTAGGGAAACACCTCTACGACGAGATCCGGTTCGGATGTCTTCGAAATCGAGAATTTGTAGTAATAGTTGCGCCGGATGTCGAACGGATCTCCGACGGCGCTTCCTTCCGGCGGTGCGTTGTAGTATTTGAATTCTACGGCATACTCCTTGCCGGGCGCCTCCTTGAATCGGACCCGCATTTCGGCTGCGTCGGCCGCTTTGCGGTTCGCGGTCCCTGCCGCGACGTTCCGGTATTCGGGGACGTAGGCGACGAAACGCCCGTCCGCCGTCCGGTCGAATGCGCGTGTTTTCGGGGCCTCGTCGTTCCTGCCGTCCGGCAGATGCACGGTGTCCGTGTAGTCGCCGGCGTAGTTTCCCTTGACGTAGTCGTCCTGCGAGTAGACCCCGCTCGGTGCGCAATATCCCGTTGCGTTGTAGCGGAGCAGTTCGACCTTTTCGAGCGTCCAGCCCGATGTCTTGCAGCTCACCTCCACCTTGGCCATGGCGCGCAGCAGGTGGACCGTTCCCAGATGGGTCAGCATTCCCGGTGTGAACGTCATCTCCTCGCAGCTTTTTACGCCGTACATCGGAATCAGCCGTTCGCGGGACAGTGCGAACGGTGCGGAGAACGTGTAACGGCTGCTTTCCGCCGTGCAAAGCTCCTCGATCGTCGTCTCTCCCGCCGTCATTTTTCCGGGGTAGGAGGGCCAGTTCGCCAATGCGACGACCTTGAAATTCGCGGGCGGCATCTTGTCCGTTTTCCCGACCACTTCATACGTTTTCGACCGGTCGGGATCCTCTCCTTCGGGGATAAGCTCCACGGTCTGGAACGCGGAGAGGTATCGGTTCTGCGCATCGAAAAAGAAGAATCTGTAATTCCCGTTTTCGAGGTCGATCCCGTTCTCGAATTCGCTCTGCGTGCCGTCGTCGTACGAGCCTTCCGGCGTTCCGCCCGCCCGCGTGCCGTTCGTGCTGCCGAGCGCGATGCGGAAGCTTACCCGCACGTCGTCCGGCCGCTCCGTGCCGGTTCCGGGGACCGGCTCTTCATGTCCGGTCCGGCGGCACGACACGAGCGTCGCGCTGGCGAGCGTCGCGAGACAGATGAAAATGCGTATGATTCCGTTCGGTGACATGTGCGTAAATTGTCAGATTCCCGTATTCTGCCAAACCATTTTCCACGAATGGATGTTGATGCTCATGCTGACCCAGCGCATTCCCTCTCCCAGCACGCATACGATGTTGTACTCGTCCATGCGGTCGAGGAATTCCTGCTCGTCCATATCCCGGCGGTATTCCCCTTTGACCAGCAGGGCGTAGTCCACCAGCGGGATGCTGAGAACGGTCTTTCCGGTGTCGTTGTCGCGCACCGTCAGCCTCATCTTGCGCTCCTCCGGCAATTCCTCCGGCTGTAGTTGCGGCGGATTCGTTCCGGTTTCCGACCGGACCGTCGCGCTCTTGTCGCGCACCATTAGCCGTGCGGTGGTCAGCTCTGCGATAACGGCATTGACCGACGTCACGGCGTCGGGGAGGTCGGGAAGCGCCGTTCCGGCCGTCGCGGACTGCTTGTGCCACGCATGATAGGTCACCGGTTCGTCCGGCAGCAGCTGGTTGTCCCAGTCCATCCGGCCGTTTTCGGCGGTGATCCGGAACGAGAAACGCTTCTCGTCGAGCCGCTCTCCCGACGTCTGCTGCAATACGACGCGAACGTTGTTGGTGTTCTTCACGAGCGGGACGACGTAGGTATAGATGCCCTCCGTGTCGCCGAAGGTCTGATTCGGCAGATAGCCGTGGTAGAGCCTGTCGTGGTCTTCGCGGATGTGCCCCGTCCCGTCGGTTCCGGATTCGCGCATCAGCGTGCAGGTCAGCTCCTTCCTGGATGCCGATTCCGGGATCCTGAACGAACCTTTGTCCGTCGATCCGCACCATGCCAGCAGGTCGTAGGTTCCCGGAGCGACGTCCACCTCCATGGCGTATCCCTCTTTGCCGAGGGCTTCGCCGCTTTCCGTGCGCTGCCAGACCACCCTGCCGCCGCCGTCGAGCAGATAGAGCGTTACCGACTCGACCTCGCGGGCGAATGCGTCGGCGAATTTGAGGTTCATGTCGTAGCGGAACTTCACCCGGTAATTTACCGAACAGTCGCCCTCGCCGTCGTAGATCACGCTGTCGCAGCCCAGCAGCGTCAGGGCGCAGACGATCGCCGCGAGCGTCCTTTTGCCTATTGCGTATATGTAAGACGATGTGCCCATCTCTGTCACTCTGTTTAGTTCATCGGGTCCGGACCGGGGCAGCCCCTTCCGCGAAGGGGCTGCCGGAAACTACAGATTTACGTTCTGGTTGACGATCTTCCATGAGAGGATATTGATCCGGGCGCCTACGTAATAGGTATCCTTTTCGTCGTTCTTTCCGGGAACGATCTCCTCTTCGGGGTCGAAGATACCTTTGCCGATCTTCGTGAGACTGTTGACGGTCACCACATAGTGATGGTTGCGGACGATGCCGTACTTGGCGACGGGGATCACCCGTTTGTTTTCGGCGTCGGTGGTCGTCGCGGCGTTGTTCAGGTGCTCGATCGGGATGTTGTAGTACATCAGGCCGTCCTTGTAGCCGATCGCCTCGTTGTAGGCGTTGAAATCCTTCATGTTCTTCTCGACCTCGCCGAGCTCGGTATCAGTGGCCGGGGCATACGTCTCGCCCGATTTTCTGTACAGCGAGGTGCCTGCGGCGAGCGGTTTCAGTTTCAGGTATACCTTTCCGTCGCGGTCGTTGGCCAGCTCGACGCAGTTGTGATCTATCTGCACGTATTTTCCGGTCGCCTCGTCTTCCAGACAGTACAGGTTCAGCTTGTTGCCTTTCTGAAGCGTGTTGAGCACGTAGTTCAGGTAGTCGTTGCGTTTGTAGAGCGTTCCGTTGTAGCGTATCATCTCCAGCGGCTGTTCGTTCTCGTCGAGGATCTGCGCTTTGAGCAGGATGCTCGTCACGGCCGAGTGGAGATACTCCGATACGATTTCCGACGTGTTGGAGTTCTCGGCGCAGTAGGCGGACTGCCCGAATTGTTTGGTAAGGTTGTCGGCGTTGATGTAGTTCAGGTATTCGGCGATTGCGGCTTCTGCCGAAACGTCGGGATATTTGCCGTCCTGTTTGCCGTAGTTGTAGGATTTTCCCCAGTAGCTGCGGAACCTGACCGCATCGTTCCAAACGAATCCGAGGTCCGCATCCGACCATGCGGTTTCGATGTTCTTGACGATGTAGGAGTCCTTGGCGGTGGCGTTCAGCCCCCATCCGAGGAATCGGACGTAGATGTCGGCCGCTCCGGTCTGCGTTCCCTGCTCCTGTTGGTTGGGGTCTCCGGCGACAGTCACCTTGACCTTGTAGATTCCGGGTTTCCCATCGACCGGAACGAGCTTATCGTTGTCCACGCGCAGGGTGACTTTCGCCGCCAGACGCTCCACGTAGATGTCTACGGGCGTTGCGTTCTGCGCCTCGTCCAGCTCCTTCTTGAAGTCCGATTCGCTCACCTCTGTCACGAAGTAGGGAACCGCCGCCGACGTGCGGCCGTAGCTGGTGGTGCTCATGGTGAAGTGCGACCCGTTGTAGATGCTGCCTGCAAGCAGTGTCTTCATCTCGTCCAGCGTGTTTGCCGGCTCGAAATCCTCCGGCGTGTTGAGCACCGTGACCAAGTGTTTCGGGTGGTTGGTTTCGGTCAGGCCCTTCAGCACGATGACCGATTTTCCGAAGAATTCGATGTTGCCCGCGGGGTTGTCCTCATTCTCCGTGCCGCTGTCCCAGACGTTTGCACGGGCGATGAATATGCCGTTCGTATCGTAGAAGAAGAAGTCGGCGTTGACCACTTCGTGCTCGGTCGCGTCGCCGTATTCCAAGTCGCCTCCGGTCGCGCGCGTGGAGTTCGCGTCGGTGATGTTGACTCTCAGATAGGCTTTCCCGTCGAATGATCCGGGCTTGTTGCTGTTTTCGGGCTCTTGGTCCGAACAAGCGCAGAATGCTCCGCAAACGAGTATCCCGCAAAGGATGTTTTTCAGTTTCATAGGAGATGTGATTGAAGTTTTATTTTTTGTTCCGTTTTTGCAACTGTTCCAAAGCCTCTCCGGCCTCGCGTATGCCGGCCTTCTCGGCTTCCTGCAGATAGCCGGCGGCCGTTTCGTACTCCTCCGTGAGCATGGCGTATGCGCCCCGCGCATAGAGGGCTTCGGGCGACTCCCCGGCTTTTCGCAGGTAGTGTTCCGCGTTTTTCAGATCGCCTTTCTGCATGGCTGTGTTCGCCGCGTTGAGGTTCGCCGCCGTATCTTCGGGATACATGCGTACGGCCGTTTCGAATATTTCGTTGAATTCGTCCGAACCGGGGCTGCAGGCTTGTGCGGCCAAGTAGAATTCGTTGAGACTCAGTTTTTGCGGCTGCGTGAGCATGATGTGCCGGATCTCCTGCGCGTCGCTGAACGTGCGGATGGTGTACGTGATCCGGTAGTCCGTATGGCGCAGCGCGGGATAGCAGTTTTTCAGCAGGAAATCGTACTCTTCGGGATAGGAGCGTTTGATTTTCGCCTCCTTGGCGTCGGGTTCGAGCGAACTGTCGATCAGGGCGAGTATCTCCGCGCGGTGCGTCAGGTTCGAGCGTTCGACATAGCTGCGCAGTCCGGCCCAGTCCTCCGGTTCGTAATCGGTTTCGATGACCCCCTCATCGAAGCGGTAGAGTTGTCCGATATGTTTTTTCAGCGCTTCGGTACGGCCTATGGCCAGCATGCGGTTGTGCGTCCACGGACTTTCGGGCGATGCGTAGCCTTTGAGCCATACCGATGTGATCGTCACGTCCCGGTCGTTCCGCACCGAATCGATGGTGGCCTCTATCCTGCCCAGTTCGGCCGTGTTGCGGCGGTAGTCGTGATAGATGACGGTCTTGTTCACCGGGAAGTCTATGAACGCGGACCCGCTCAGCGAGCGGCTTTTGACGGCCTCGGCCGTCGGCCGGACGTAGACAGGCCGGGGAGTGTAGGGGACGGGTTCCTCGAAGTGCCCCAGCAGGCCCTGCCGGGCGGCGAGCACCGTGTTGCAGCAGCCGTAGTCGCGGCGGGAGAGCCGGAGCGCGGCGCCGTTCATCCATCCGTCGTATGGCACGATGACGTGATAGGCTACCCGTTCGGGTTTTCGGCGGCCTTGAAACTTGTCTCGCCGTCGCCCGACAGCATGCTTGCGCCGTTTCTTACATAATAATAGTAGCGGCGCCGGCCGTAGATGCCGACGGCGGGCAGGTCGGCCGAATCGGCTCCGTTCACGAGCCGGGGAGTCAGAAGTACGGCGCGGTTCGCCTCTACCTCCAGCCGGGAGAGTTCGACATCCATCTCCACGACCAGATATTCGCCGTTCCAATCCATCTTCAGGTTTCCGACCGTGACCCCGTCTATCTCTTGGGCGTGCGGCAGCGGACTCGTTCCCAGCAGCAGCGACAGGAAAAAAATCGTTCGTTTCATTGCAGCGAGCATTTAGAATACGTAAACCAGATTGACGGCCGCTTTGGTCGGCCCCACGTAATGATGCGGTTTGTCCTTCTCGACTCTCTTTCCGCAGCCTACGCATCGGAAGCTGTCATATTGCGTGTAGGCGTATCCCACGCCTATTTCGGCTTCGAGGTTCCAGTGCCTGCCGAGTATCCAAGCGTATCCGTAGGCGACGCCGGCGCCTATGAACCAGCCCTGATAGCGGTAGTCCGAAAGTTTCGAGAGATCGGAACCCAAGAACGAGATTCCGTTTTTCACGCCTCCGATGTTGTACTGCCCTCCGTGTGCGTGGAAACCTATGAAATGTCCTGCGAAACGGTCGCAGAACCATAACCGCGCTTCGGGGCGCACGAGCCAGTGCTTCCAGCGGCGTCCGTGCGACAGCGTCCATGCGTTGAAATCGCCCGTGATGTCCAGTGTCCATTTCGGCGCCAGTCCGGTTTCCACACCGAGGTTTATGTTCATGAAAGCATCGGACAGTACGTTTGTTTTCAAAGCTACGCTCTGCCCCCGGACGTTCCAGCCCCAGAGCGATGCGCATAACAAAAGAAAGATTCTGAATTTCATGGCCGTATCTTCGATCAGGTTCGTCGGTATGTATGTATACGGATCATCCTCAAACGAACGCTCCCGGACCGTATTCTTTCGGATACGTGCCGGGTTTCGGAACTCGGACAACTGCGTATACAAGGTTGTTCCATCGGGCAATTCTTCGATATGCCGTTTCATTCGAGATGAGTATCCGGCTGATATTCGGCAAATTCCCCCCCCCTCGCAGCTCCACAAGGCGGGTGTTACATGTAGTGGGTTGTACAAAAAGAAAGTGTGGAGCTGTTTTCGTTCATCTACAAAGAGGTTCTGACAAAACCCAGAATCGAATAAACGAATGCTTTACCCCACACTTGAATAGATACGAAAATTGCGGCGCAAAATTGTTTTGGCCGAATCTATCTAAACAAGAAAATGAGTGCTGTTCATTGCCCCGATTCACGTTGAAACTGTCAGATTTCTTTGTAAGGACAGAGTGAAAAACACTTTCCGTATGTCTGTCGGTTTGCGACAGGACAAAATTAGAAAATAATTTTCGGATTGAACAACACTCATTATGGAAATTTCATGCAAATTTCATAAAAAAGTATTTTTTCTGCAAGAATAAAAGATATTGATTCACAATTTTGTTTATATCATTTTGGGCGGAAAATACGCTGTTCGGTCCGATTGTCAGGGGCTTTGTCCGGCTTCCGGGACGTTTTTATCTTGCCTTGCCGAAAGAAACGGCATTATGCGGGGTTTCCGGCTAAAATTTGTATCTTTGTCGGGCGCAAAGCCCGGCGTGCAATATCTTTGTCGACTGCAAATCGTCTGCCATGCTCGAAAAATTGGCCAAACAAACCGCCGTCTACGGCATCAGCACCATTGTGGTGAGGTTTCTGAGCTATCTGCTCACGCCTTACTATACCCGTATTTTCGGGCAGGAGACCTATGGTATCGTCACGGACATCTATGCCCTCATTCCGCTGGCGCTTACGCTGCTGACGATGGGCATGGAGTCGAGCTACTTCCGTTTTTCGGCCAAGGCCGAGGAGGCCGGGGGCGACGTTCGGGCCGCCAAACGCAGGCTTTTCGCCACGACGTGGGGCGTTACATCGCTCGCCGCCGTGGTGTTCTTCGTGCTTGTCGCTTCGTTCCGCAACGGCGTCGCAGGACTGATGGGCGAGGCTTATGCCGCACATCCCGAATATGTGGTCTGGGTGGGGCTTATCATCCTCTTCGACGTCTGGGCCTGCATCCCCTTCTCGCGGCTGCGCGAGCAGGGACGGGCGCTGCTGTTCGTCGGCATCAAGGCGCTGAACGTGGTGATGAACGTAGCGCTGGCCGTCGCTTTCGGCGTCGCCGGGCTTTTCGCTACGGAATTCGGCGTCGGTTGGGTCTTCGTCGCCAACCTGATCGCCAGCGTCGTGACGTGGCTGGTCATCCTCGCCACCGTGGACCGCACCGTGCCCAAGATCAACTGGGCGCTGCTGGCCGCGGTCTTCGCCTATTCGCTGCCGCTGCTGGTCGGCGGACTGGCGGGCACGGCCAACGAATTCATCGACCGGCAGCTGATCAAATACCTCGTGCCCGAAGGAGCCATGGCGCAGGTAGGTATCTACGGCGCCATTACGAAGATCGCCGTGGTGATGATGCTCTTTTACCAGATGTACCGGCTTGCCGCCGAGCCGTTCTTCCTGTCGAATTTCAAGAAGTCGGATTTCGTGCAGATGAACGCCGCGGCGCTGAAATACTACGTCATGGCTTCGATGCTGATTTTTCTCGGCATCGCCTTGTTTCGCGACGTTTTCGCGCTGATCGTGGGCCGCGACTTCCGCGAGGGGATTTTCATTCTCCCGGTGGTCCTCGGTGCCAATGTGCTGACGGGCGTCTGGCTGAACCTGTCGTTCTGGTACAAACGCGAGGAGAAGACCTCGCTGGCTATTGTGGTTACGGGCGCGGGTCTGGTTTCGATGCTGGTTTTCGGCTTCTGGTGCATCCCCGTCTGGGGTTACTACGGAGCCGCATGGGCGCGGCTGGCGAGCGAATCGACGATGGTCGCCGTGAGCTGGTGGCTCAACCGCCGTTTCTATCCGACGCCCTATGACTGGCGGCGTATCGGCGAGTATGTTGCCGCGGCGCTCGCGGTTTTCGCCGTGTGCGAAGCCGTGACGGCCTGCGGCGGCAATAAATTGATCACCTATGCGTTTAATATAGTGTTGTTTGCGGCCTATGCCCTCTACCTCGTCCGCCGGGAGCGGATCGACGTTGCGGCATTGGTGAAGGCGGCCTTGAAAAGAAAATAGAAGGGCTGGCAATGCGATGAGACAAAGTGCAAAAGAGAAGATCGTAGTGCTGGCGGTGAGTTTCGCGCTCTTCGTCGGCGGGGTGCTGGCCCTCTCGATGGACCGGGGCGCGGGGCGTACGGTCGTCCTTGCGTGCGTCGTGCTGGCTTTGCTGGCCGTCGCCGTGCGGCAGACGGTTTTGAAAAACGGAAAAAAGAAGTAACGAGACATGCGGTTTGCGGATATAACGGGACAGGAGGATTTGAAACGGCATCTGGTGCAGAGCGTGGACGCCGGACGCATCAGCCACGCCCAGCTCTTCACGGGGCAGGCCGGGGCGGGTGCTCTTGCGCTGGCGGTCGCCTATGTGCAGTACCTCTGCTGCTGCCACCGCCGCGGCGGGGATTCGTGCGGCGAGTGTCCCGACTGCAAGCAGATCGCTGCGCTGGCCCATCCCGACCTGCATCTGGTCTTCCCGGTCAACAAACAGGGCAAGAAGTCGGGCGAGGTGATGCGCAGCGACGAGTTCCTGCCGCTGTTCCGCGGGCTTTTCGCCGAGCGCGGCGGCTATTTCTCGGCGCAGGACTGGTACGACCGGCTCGATCTGGGCAAGACCCTCAAGGGCATGATCGCTGCGCGCGAAGCCGACGACATCATCCGCAAACTGTCGTTCAAGAGCTTCGAAGCCGACTATAAGACCATGCTGATCTGGCTGCCCGAAGCGATGAACGAGGAGGCGGCCAACAAGATTCTCAAGATTCTCGAAGAGCCGTGGGAAAAGACGCTTTTCCTGCTGATCTCCGAACAGCCCGAACGGCTGCTGCCGACCATCATTTCCCGCACGCAGGAGGTCGCCGTGCCGCGTATCGCGCCCGACGTGCTGGAGCGCGCGGCGCAGGAGCGGGGCGTTACGGACCCGGTCAAGGCCCGGAACATCGCCCGTCTGGCCGGCGGCGATCTGGTGGAGCTGCAGCACCTCGTGGCCGGTGAAAGCGACGCCCTGCGCAAAGAGAACTTCGAACTCTTCTGCGGGCTGATGCGTTTGAGCTACAATGACAGGCATCTGGAGCTGGTGACGTGGGCCGAGGAGGCCGCACAGCTTTCGCGCGAGCAGCAGCGGGCCTTCCTGCGCGACGCTTCGCGCCTGCTGCGCGAGAGTTACATGCTCCATGCGGGCATAAACGAAATCAGCTACCTCTGGGGCGAGGAGCTGGCTTTCTGTTCCAAATTCGCCCCATTCGTCGGATCGCAGAACATCGAACCGCTCATTGCCGAGATCGAATGCGCTTTGGCGCAGATTTCGCAGAACGGAAATCCGACGATCGTATTCACCCATTTTGCGCTTTCGGTGAGCAAAATGATAAAACGACTTTGAGTTATGGCACGTGTAGTACTTTTGACCGGCGGCAATTCCGGTGATGTGAAACGGACGCTTCAGGCGGCCCAGCAGCTCGTCAACGCGAAGGTCGGCGCCGTGCTGCGCTGTTCGCACCGCTACGAAACCAAGCCTTGGGGCTTCGACGCCGACGGGGTTTTCTCCAATCAGGCGCTGGAGGTCTCGACCGACCTGCTGCCTTTGGAAGTGCTCGACGCCGTGCAGGCCATCGAACGGGAGTTGGGCCGCAACCGCGCCGCCGAAGCTGTCGAGAAAGCCCGCACGGGCGTGAACTATACCTCGCGGCCGATCGATATCGACATCCTCTTCTACGACGACGAGGTGATCGACAGCGAACGCCTTACCGTGCCGCATCCGCTCATGGGCGAACGGGAGTTCGCACTCGTGCCGCTCTGCGAGATCATGCGCCAGCGCCGCCATCCGGTTACGGGGCGGACCGTGGGGGAGATGCTCGAAGAGCTTCGTAACAAGTAAATTCCGGAGATGAAGACAAAACGAATCATATTGTTTCTTGCCGCGGCCGCGTTGTTTACGGGGTGTTTCAAAGACGTCTCGTACAAGACGACCTATGTGTTCAAGCCGCTGGAGCAGGAGAAATCGGGCGATCCGACGCAGATTCTTGCCGACGCGAAGCTCTATGCCTTTGCGGCCGACACCTCTTCGTGGGAGGTCGCTTCCTACAAGGATGCGCTCGCGGGCGTAATTTCGCAGCGGGGCAACCGCAACGAAAAGATCTCCACGCCGCTCGCCGCGGGCGAGCCCTATGAGCAGGAGGGCGTCGAAGGGCTGCTCCAGATGTCGTTCGACAGATCCTCGGTGATGGTGGTAGCCGTGGACACGAAGAATGAACTTTACGGCTATACGCAGCAGGAAGTGCCGGAAAACACCCCTAAAATCTATGTCACGCTGATTTTCAAGCGGTGGAAACAGGGTTACTCCTACAAAGACGGCAAGTGGCTCATGTTCAACGATTCCTATACACCCCCGATCTATATCGACAGCCAAGTCACCGCGCAGCTTCAGGCCGAGGAGGGCGCCGAACCCACCGTGCCGTCCAACCTCAGGGTTTACGCCTATGCCGTCGATACGACCGCATGGAAGATCAACTCCTACAACGATGCGGCGCAGCGGATCATTACCTCGAAGAGCGATCCCAAGCAGACGCGGACCAGCCCCGACTTCGAAGCCTATTACTCCAAGGAGTCGGGCACTTACGGCATGAAGGTCAGCAGTCCGACGCTGATGGTGGTCGTGACCGATCCCGTCAACCAGCTCTACGCCTACTCGCAGCAGGAGGTCGAGATCGTCGAGGGCGGCCAGCCCGTAAACTTCCTTCCGGTCGTTTTCCGCCCGTGGAAGCAGGAATACCTCTATGTCGAGGAGGGCGGCTGGCGCGTGGTCAATGACAAACTGGCCCCCAAGGAGCCTGAAAAAGCAAGCAAGAGATAACGATGCAGACCCGTAAACGAAATATCCTGCGCCTGCTGCGCGCCGCAGTCCTGCTGCTCTTCGCCACGGCGTTCCTGAGCCGTTGCGCGAGCATGATGACCCCCACGGGCGGTCCCCGCGACACCCTGCCGCCGGTCATTCTGAACATGACGCCCGACAACTTCTCGGTCAACCGGCCCACCGTGCACCACGAGAAGATCTACATCGAATTCGACGAGTTCGTGCAGCTCAAGGACCAGCAGAAGGAGTTCTTCACCTCGCCCCAGATGAAGAAGAAGCCGCTGGTTTCGATGCGCGGCAAAGGCATCGTCGTCCAGCTGCGCGATACGCTCGAAGCCAATACGACCTATGCGCTCAATTTCGGCAGCGCCGTGCGCGACAACAACGAGGGCAACCCCCTCTATTCGATGCGCTATGTCTTTTCGACCGGTCCCACGATCGACTCGATGATCTTTTCGGGCTATACGGCCGACAGCTACAAGGCCGACTCGGTGTCGAAGTCGTTCATCTGGTTCTTCCCGGCGGATTCGGTCGAGAACGTGGCCGAATACGACTCGACGATCTTCAAGTACAAGCCCGCCGTAATCGCCCGTGCCGAAAACAACGGCATCTTCATCGCCCAAAACCTCAAGCCGATCCCCTACCGGGTTTACGCCGTTCAGGACAAGAACGACAACCAGATGTACGAACCCGGTTCCGATCAGGTCGGCTTCCTCGAAAAGAGCTACAATCCGGCCGAGATGCCCGACTTCGCCATGTGGTACGACTCGATCCGCCAATATGTCACGGCCGAGCCGCAGTTCTATCTGCGCATGTTCACCGACAAGGCGTTCCGCCGCCAGCTGCTTTCGCAGACCGAACGGCCTCTGCAGCACAAGGCGATGCTCTACTTCGGAGCTGCGCATCCGCGCATCGAACGCATCCGCTTCGACAGCATTCCCGAAGACCGCGTCATCGTCGATCCGCAGACCGTCGGGCGCGACACCATCGCCTTGTGGTTCAACATGCCCTCTTCGGCGTTGCCCGATACGATCAAGGGTGAAATCACCTACTTCAAGCACGATACGGTCAATGTCCTGCAGGAGGTTACCGAACCGCTGAAACTCTCTTGGCGGCTGATCGAGACCAAAGAGCAGGAGAAGGAGCGCGAGAAACTCGAACGCGACCGCCGCAAGGCCGAGGCGGCCGGCGAGGAGTGGGTCGAACCCAAGAAGGAGAATCCCTTCGCCTATAAACTTCCGCTCACGGGCGAAATCAATCCTGAGAACAACCTGACCGTCGATTTCGACTATCCGCTTACCCGGCTCGATTCGGCGGCCATGCTTCTGACGCTCACCCGATCCGACAACAGCATCGAGGACGTTCCGGTGCGCTTCGTGCGCGACACGGGCCTGCTGCGCCGCTGGCATATCGAGGCGCCGTGGACGAGCGGCGGACAATATACGCTGACCATTCCCAAGGGCGCCATTACCGACGTCGCGGGCTTCTCCAACGACTCGATCGTCGGGAAATACACGGTGCTCGATCCCGAAAAGTTCGCCACCGTGAAAATCCATGTCAAGGGCAAGGACGACA
This sequence comes from Alistipes sp. HGB5, assembly GCF_000183485.2. Taxonomy (NCBI): domain Bacteria; kingdom Pseudomonadati; phylum Bacteroidota; class Bacteroidia; order Bacteroidales; family Rikenellaceae; genus Alistipes; species Alistipes sp. HGB5. The sequence continues at coordinate 60,303 of NZ_AENZ01000086.1, forward strand.
AGGCCAAATACATCCTCCAGCTGCTCGACGGCAGCAATGCGCTCAAGCAGGAGAAACGTGACGTCACCACCGGCGACTGGCAGTTCAATTACGTTCCTGCGGGGGAGATCAAATTCCGCATCATCGAGGACATGAACGGCAACGGCAAGTGGGATACGGGCAACGTGGTCGAGCGGCTCCAGCCCGAACGGGCCGAAATCTATGCCAACGACGAGGGCGAAGACACCTTTGCGACCAAGACCAACTGGGAGGTCGAATTTTCGATCGACATGAACCGGGTCTTCGCTCCGGTGACGATGGAATCGCTTTCGCGCCTGCTCGACGAGCGTGAGGCGCAGCGTCTGCGCCGCGAGGCGGAGAAACGCGCCAAGGAACCGAAAACCAACCGCAACAGCCACGACCAGAACAACCAGAACAACGCCAACGGTTTCGGAAGCTTCGGCGGTTTCGGCGGCGGCATGAACAACAGCATGAACTCTACCGGAGGCATGTTTAACCGATAGCGTTATGATAAAGAGACAACTTAAAACCCTGCTGTTTCTCGCCTTCGCCGCCGTTGCGTGGCAGGGCGCGTCGGCGCAGCATACGCTCGGCTTCACGGCGGGTTACGGCATGGCCAGCTCGCGGCTCGACCCCAAGCAGGAGATGAAGGCTATATGGGGTTCCTACACCGCCGGGCTTACGTGGCGCTATTACGGACAGCAGCGTTTCGTGGGCGGCTTCGGCATCGACCTCGAATTCCTGCAGCAGGGATTCTCGCTGGCCACCAACGCCTCGATGGTCGAGGAGAAGAAGGATTACCGCTACTACACGCGCAACGTCAATTCGATCGTGCTGCCGATCGTGTGGCAGCCCCACTTCTACCTCTTCCGCAACCATGTCCGCGTCTACCTCGAAGCGGCGGCGACTTTCTCCTATCACCTCTCTTCGACCTATGAGAACGAGGAAGCGAAAGCTTCGGGAGCGGCCGACTGGAAGGGCGACTACTCCTTCAAACTGCCGCGCGACAACCGCTGGGGCTACGGACTTGCGGGCGGCGGCGGTATCGCGCTGCTGATCCGGCGTTTCGAGATCAATGTCCGCGCCCGCTATTACTTCGGACTTTCGGACATCGTGCGCAACCGCAACAAATACGCCGACAACGGTATCGACGGTTCCGAAAACCCGTTCTGGGCGACGCCGATGCGTTCGCCGCTCGACAACCTCACCGTTTCGGTCGGGTTGAGCTACCGATTCAACAAGGAGGGCTTCTCGACGTGGAAACCGCGTCCCAAGCGCGAAAAGAACCGCGAAGTCTTCAAATACGGATTATAAAATTTCACCATCATGGAAACGACAAGACAGCAGAAAATCGCCAAGCAGATACAGAAGGACGTCGCCGAAATCTTCCAGAAGGAGGGCGAGGGCATCGTCCGGGGTTCGCTCGTCACGGTCACGGCCGTGCGCGTGTCGCCCGATTTCGGTTACGCCAAGATTTACGTCAGCGTCTTCCCCTTCGGGCGCAGCGCCGCATTGATGCAGGAGCTCGACCGCAACAACAAGTTCATCCGCCACGCTTTGGGCCAGCGCATCCGCAATCAGGTCAAGAACGTGCCCGAAATCCAGTTCTTCCTCGACGATTCGCTGGAGTATATCGACCATATCGAGCAGGCGCTCAAAAACGACTAACCCTTCCGGCCTCACGCCATGCTGCCGCAGTTCTTCGCCCGCCGCTACCTCTTCTCGCCCAAATCCCGATCGGTCGTCAATCTGATTTCGGGGCTGAGCGTTGCGGCCGTTGCGATGCCCGTTGCGGCGATGATCGTCCTGCTCTCGGTCTTCAACGGCTTCGAGAGCCTTGTCAAGTCCATGTGTTCGGCCTTCGACGCCGATCTGACCGTCTCGGCCCGGCAGGGGCAGACCTTTGCGGCAGACGCGGTCGATACCGCGGCGCTGAGACGCATTCCGGGGGTGGAGGCCATGTCGTTCGTGCTGGAGGAGAGCGCCCTGCTGGAACACGGTGACCGTCAGGCCACCGCGACGGTCCGCGGCGTCGATGACGCCTACGAAGCGGTTTTCCCGTTGTCCGACGCCGTCGCTGCCGGAGAGTACCGGGTGCGGGTGGGCGACCTCGAACGGCTCGTCATCGGTCAGTCGATGGCCTACATGCTCGGCGTGCGGACGCTGGCCGACGCCGACGTCGGCGTTTACGCCGTGCGGCGGGGAAGCTTTTCGTCGTTGCTGCCGTTCGACAACTATACGCGGCGAACGATCCCCCTCGGCGGGGTCTATACGCTCGACCTCGAAACCGAACGGACCTATGTCCTCGCTTCGCTGCGCATGGCGCAGGAGCTTTTCAGCCGTCCCGGCCGGGTTTCGGGGCTGGTGCTGCGCCTGCGCGAGGGAGCCGATGCCGTGCAGGTCCGCGACGCCGTGGCGCAGCAGCTGGGCGGCGATTACCGGGTCCGCACCCGCTACGAATTGCGGGCTTCGTTCTACCGGATCATGACCTACGAGAAGTGGGGCATCTTCTTCATCTCGCTGCTGGTTCTGGTCGTCGCTTCGTTTTCGGTCGTCGGGTCGCTGGCAATGCTGATCGTCGAGAAGCGGCGTGACATCGGGACGCTGCGCGCGCTGGGCGCCGATACGACGCTCGTGCGGTCGATATTCCGCAGCGAAGGGTTGCTTATCTGCGCGCTCGGCGCGGCGCTGGGCGTGGTGCTGGGCGTCGGTGCGACGCTTCTGCAGCAGCGCTTCGGGCTGATCGAGATTCCGGCCGAAACGTTCCTCACGAAGAGTTATCCCGTCGAATTCCGTCCGGGCGACCTCGCGGCGGTGCTGGCCGCTTTCGGCGCAGTTGCCTGTGTTATTTCGAATATTACCGTGCGCAGCATGATAAAATCCAACGTTAAGCTATGAAACGTATTGTCCGCATATCCCTCTGCATGTTCCTGCTCGTTCTGGCCGGAGCCTGCGCCCGCCACAAGATCATTCCCGACAGGAAACTGGCGCAGATTTTTCACGACGCTTTCCTCGCCAACGCCTATATCGGCAGCGAACAGGTGGACATCGACTCGCTGAATATCTACGAACCGATCTTCGCCGGTTACGGCTATACCACCGAGGACGTCTACTACACCATCGGCAACTTCTCGAAACGCAAGAGCGCCCGTCTGGGCGACGTGGTCGAGCTGGCGATCGAAATGCTCGAAGCCGAGGGCAAATATTACAACCGCGAAGTCGCCGTCCTCGACACGATCGACAACGTCGCCCGCCGGAGTTTCACCCGCACGGTCTATGCCGACTCGCTGATCCGCGTCGGCTCGCTGCGCGATACGGCCCGCCTGCGGTTCTCCGTAGACGTGCGGCCCGGCGAGTACAACCTGAGCCTCAAATACCTCGTCGATTCGCTCGACCGCAACGAAAAGGGCCTGCGGGGCGTGGTGTGGCTCGAACGCCGCGACAGCACCCGTACCAACGTCTATACGACGACCCTGCGCCGCGACCGGCAGGAGAATTTCACCCGCCGCTTTACGGTCGATACCACCCACCGGCGGCTATGGGTCGATTTCATCGAGTTCCGCGGGAAGCCCCAGCGTCCTTCGCTGACGGTCAGCGACCTGAAGATCGACTATACGCCCGAAACCTCCGCTGCCGAGGACAGTCTCTACATGCAGCAGCTCGACATCCGTATTTTCGCCGATGAATTCTTCCGCGCAGCCATCCCGGCGGATAGCCTCTAACCTGCTCTGGACGCCGCAGGGACTCGTCCGCAACCCGCTCGTCGAAGTTGCGGCGGACGGTCGTATTCTCTCGGTGGGGACCTGCTCCGAACCCGACCGTATGCCGGGCACCGAGTTCTACTCCGGTGTTTTGGCGCCGGGACTGGTCAATGCCCACTGCCACCTCGAACTCTCCTACCTGCGCGGCGCGATTCCCGAAGGGTGCGGTTTTGCGGGTTTCGCCGGAGCCATGGGACAGGTCCGGGAGCGGTTCGGCCCCGAAGAACGGCTGCGGGCCGTAGCGGCGGCCGACGCCGCCATGTGGCAGGACGGAGTGCAGGCCGTCGGCGACATCTCCAACGGCGATACGACCTTCTCCGTCAAAGAGCGCAGCCGCGTCGCCTATCATACATTCATCGAATTTTTCGGCCTGCGTCTCGCGTCGGCCGACTCCGTGCGGCCCCTGCTCCGCCATCCGCATACCTCGCTGACGCCCCATTCGCTCTATTCGGTGCAGGATGCGCCCCTGCGGGCGATCGCCGCCGAGGGCGACGCGCCGTTGTCGGTCCATTTCATGGAGTCGCCCGCCGAATCCGAGCTTTTCGCCCGCCGCGGCCCGCTTTGGGAGTGGTACCGGAAAGTCGGCTTCACCTGCGACTTCCTGCATTACGACTCTCCGGCCGAACGGCTCGTCGCAAGCGTACCCCGCGACCGCCGCGTGATACTGGTGCATAACTGCTGCGTTACGCAGCGCGACATCGACGTCGTCATGAACCATTTCACGGCTCCCGTCCGGTGGTGTCTCTGCCCCCGCTCCAACCGCTATATTTCGCGTCTCGAACCGCCCGTCGAACTGCTGCGCTGCAACCGGCTCGACATCTGTCTGGGCACCGACTCGCTGGCCTCGAACGACCGGCTGTCGGTATTCGAAGAGATGCGCATGTTCCCGGAGGTGCCGCTGCCCGAACTGCTTTCGTGGGCCGCCGAAGGCGGTGCGCGGGCATTGGATATGGATGCCGAGCTGGGCGAAGTAGCGCCCGGCCGCCGCTGCGGACTGACGGCCATTTCGGGACTCGACTACGATACGATGCGTCTGACCCCGGCGTCCCGGATACGGAGAATCCTGTAATATAAAATAAGGAGGAGGCCCGCAAAGACCTCCTCCTTTCGTTTCGGATGTTTCCCGTCCTATTTGTTCAGCGCATTGCAGATGCGTTCGTTGATCCTGCGGATGCGCTCCGGCTCGACCTTCATCACCTTGCGGTCGTAGGTCATCAGGCCGTTCACTTCCACTTCGACGTCGGTCGTCTGCGTGTAGACCGCCGCTGCGAATCCGCGCCCGATCAGCTTGTAGAGCATGTCGGCGTATTTCTCGTATTCGTCCGTCACCTCCTTGGGCGAGTTCAGGCGGACATAGCCCCAGTTGCGGTCGGGTTCCCAAAGGTGCTCTTTCATCACCAGCCCGATGCCGCCGTATTCGCCCAGCACCGTCGCGCGGTTGGTGTCGAGCAGCGTCATGCGCGGGTGCGGATAGTGGTGCGTGTCGAGTATGTCGCCCGTCAGGTAGTGGTTGCCGCCGCTGGCGGGATTGACCAGACGCGAAGGGTCGTAAGCCTTGGTCCATTCGGCGATTTCGGGAGCCTTGAACTGTCCCCACGCCTCGTTGAAGGGTACCCATACGCCGATCGAGGGAACCGAGTAGAGGCAGTCGATGATCTCTTTCCACTCCTTGCGGAAGTTGGCTTCGGATTCTGCCGAGCGGTGTTTCTCCGCGCCGTTGAAGTAGTTGTGCATCTGCCACTGGGGACCTTGGTCGCCGTTGGGCATATCCTGCCATACGATCATGCCCAGCTTGTCGCAATGGTAGTACCAGCGCGCCGGTTCGACCTTCACGTGCTTGCGGATCATGTTGTAACCCAGCTCCTTGGTCTTTACAACGTCGAACGCCAGCGCCTCGTCCGACGGGGCGGTATAGAGTCCGTCGGGCCACCAGCCCTGATCCAGCGGACCGAACTGGAACAGCGGTTCGTTGTTCAGCTCCAGACGTACGATGTCGTTTTCGTCGCGGCCGATCGAGAATTTGCGCATCGCCGTGTAGCTCTGCACCTCGTCCACCTTCCTGCCGTTGCGCACCAGCGCCACTTCCATATCGTAGAGGAACGGCGATGCGGGACTCCACAACTTAGGCTCCGCCACGTTCAGCTCCACGGGCGCACCGCTGAGCGCACGGCCCTCGGCTACCTTCGTGCCGTTGTCTAAAGACGCACTTCGATCACGTCGCCCGGCTGCGCGCCGCAGGCGGCCGTCTCCACGCGAAACAGTTTGCGGTCGAGGTCGGGCGTGGTTCGGATGTTCCTGATGTACTGCTGCGGCACGGCTTCGAGCCATACCGTCTGCCAGATGCCGCTCACGGGGGTGTACCAGATGCCTTCGGGACGGTTCACCTGCTTGCCGCGGGGCTGGCAGCCCGCGTCGGTGGGGTCCCACACGCGTACCTTCAGCTCGTTGTCGCCCTTCTTGAGCGCCGCCGTGATGTCGAATTCGAAGGGCGTGAAGCCGCCCGTGTGCGTTCCCACGCAGACGCCGTTCACCCAGACGTCGGCTTTCCAGTCCACTGCGCCGAAGTGCAGCAGCACGCGTTTGCCGTTCCATTTCGGGGAGATCGTGAAGGTGCGGTTGTACCAGAGTTCGTTCCGGTCGCCCAGACGCTTGCCGACCCCTGAGAGGCTCGACTCCACGGCGAACGGCACCAGAATCTGCCCGTCGTATTTTTCGGGCGTCTCTCCCATCGGGAGAATCGCGTAATTCCAAAGTCCGTTGAGGTTCTGCCAGCCGTCCTGCACCTGCGTGCGCGTCATCTGCGGACGCGGGTATTCGGGCAATACGTTCTGCGGGTCGAGTTTTTCGCCCCACTCGGTGCCGATGCGGTCGCCTGCGGGCTGCCACTGGGCCGCGCCTGCCAGAGTTGTCAGCAGGGCCGCGGCGGTCAGGAGAATGTTTTTCTTCATGTTTCGGTTATTATCAGGTTAATATATCGTTTCAAACAGTACAAATTTAAGTCATCTTGCCGGGAAAACAGTCCGCATCCATGCACAAAAAGTATGTTTGACACGCCCTGACGCTTGCGAAAACGTATTTTTCCGTACTTTCAGCCCCTGCGGCCGGATGTGCCGGCCGGGGATGCGGCATTTTTGGACAAACGATAAAAAGCCCTATCTTTGTAAACGTCTAACCGGAACCGAAGTGGAAGATTCGACATTGATAGCAAGGGTGAAAGCCGGCGACCGCGGCGCTTTCAACGAACTTTACGGCATCTACTGGGCGTCGCTCGTCAATTATGCCGGCCTGTTCGTCGGGGACGACGGGGCGGAGGATGTCGTACAGGACGTCTTCGTGCGCGTGTGGCTCCGCCGCGACAACCTGCGCGACGACGGCACGCTGCAGGGCTACCTGCTCCGCTCGGTCTACCACGCTTCGCTCAACGCCCTCAAGAAGGGCGCCAACGCCACGGCCTACCGGTCGTGGGTGGCGCAGCAGATCGAACAGAGCTGTTACGCCCATTACGATCCCGATGACAGCGAGGTGATCCGCAAACTCTACTCGCAGGAGATCGCCGGCCAAATCGACGCGGCGGTCGAGTCGTTGTCGCCCAAGTGCCGCGAGGTGTTCCGCATGAGCCATATCGAAGGACTTTCGAACCGTGAGATCAGCGAACGGCTGGGCATTACGCTTTCGACCGTCGAAAACCATATCTACAATGCCCTGAAGCAGCTCCGACAAAAATTGAGTCACTATAAGATGCTGATTCTCTTGACAATGTATATTCTCGGCAGATAATTTTTCATTTTTGCATAGGTGATTTGCCCCGGCGAGGTGTATTTAGGGTAGAAACCCAATATTCCGAACCGTGAAACAAGACGACACGACCGCCCGTTTCGACGAGAAACAGCTCGCTGCCTACTTCTCCGGCACCGCGACTCCCGAAGAGGAGCAGGCCCTGCTGGCGTGGATTCGCAGCAGCGATGACAACCGCCGTACCTTTGCCGAGCTGCGCGCCGTCTGGCAGCGCGGCCGCATGCAGCGTCCCGATACGCAGCTGCAGGCCCGTTTCGTGCGTTCGCTCAACAGCCTCAACCGGCGGATCGACGCCCTCGGCGCCGACGCCCCGCTCCGCAGGGGCCGCCGTATTCCGCTGCGCCGCTTCGCTGCGGCGGCAGTCATCGTCGTGGCGCTCGCCGCGGCTTTCATGACCTACCGGGTCGCCACCGCACCTTTCGTCCATCGTTTCCACAACGCCGATACCGTGGCCATGCACGTGGCCATGCCCGACGGCACCGACGTCTGGCTCAGCCCCGGTACGACACTCTCCTACGACGATACGTTCCGCATCGACGGCCGCAATGTCGAACTCGACGGCGAGGCCTATTTCGACGTCACGCACGATGCCGGACAACCCTTCGTCGTCACCGCGCCCGCACTCCGGGTCCGCGTATTGGGCACGGTCTTCAACGTCCGCTCCTTCAGCGGCGATCCGGTCGCCGAAGCCACGCTGGCCGAAGGCTCCGTGGCCCTGCAGCACGCCGGCGGCCGCAACCTGATCTGCCTGCATCCCGGCCAGCAGGCCGTCTATGACGCCGACGCCGAGTTGCTCGAAGTCAACGAAGTGCCCGTGGGCGACCTGCTGCTGATCCGTTACGGGGTCGTCACCCTCGATGACGTCACGCTGCCCGAAATCGTCGCGCGCATCGAACGGACCTACGGCGTAAGCCTGCGCATCGGGGCGCAGCAGATACCCGGCGAACGCTACAATTTCAGTTTCCAGAAGGACGCTTCGGTCGAGGACGTCGTGGAGCTGCTGCAGTTCGTGTCGGGCTGTCGTTTCGAAATAATTCAGCTGAATCGATAAATAGTAACCCAACCCCAAATCCGCTCAGCCTATGGAACAAGAGTCTTTTGCTATCCTTTAGTCCGAACCCGCCGTTCGGACCGGCCTTAAAACAAACTTCTTCCTTTATTCTAATCTGAAACATAATGAAAAAATCGATTACTTCACTCCTGAAAGGGTGGTGTGCGGCTCTGTTATGCGCCGGCCTGACGCTCCCGTCGTTCGCGGCGGCCGATGCCGACGCGGCTTTCGCCGCGCAGCGCCACGATCTGAAACTGTCGCTGCGCAACGCTCCCCTGCGCGAGGTGGTGACGGCTTTCACCCAACAGACGGGCGTGGTCTTTTCCTATGAAACTTCGCTCGGCGAACGGACCCTTCCCCATGTGGACGTCGCGCTGAACGGCTCGACGCTCGACGAGATGCTGGCTTCGGTATTCGCCGGCACCGGCATTTCCTATAAGATCAAGGACAAGGTGGTTGCTCTGTCCGCGCCTCCGCAGTCCGATGCGCCGGCCGCGCGCAGCGCCGCGCAGCAGCGGAAGCAGACCGTCGCCGGCCGTGTGACCGACGAACAGGGCGAACCGCTGGCCGGCGTGAGCGTGCTGGTGAAAAACACCCTTACGGGCACCTCCACCGATGCCGATGGCCGCTACTCGCTCTCCGTTTCCGGAAGCGGCGCCGTGCTGGTCTTCATGTATTTGGGATTCCAGACCCTCGAAGAGGAGGTCGGCGCCCGAAGTACGCTCGACGTGACGCTGCGCGAGAACAAGCAGATCCTCGAAGAGGTCGTCGTCGTGGGCTACGGTTCGGTCAAGCGCCGCGACCTGATCGGCGCCGTGGATCAGGTGGACAGCAGGCAGTTCGCCGAACGCTCCAATCCGAGCGTCTCGCGTTCGCTGCAGGGCGCCATCCCCAACCTCAATATCTCGATGCGCGACGGCAAGCCTTCGCGCGCCGCGACCATCGACATCCGCGGCGCCGGTTCGATCGGTTCGGGCGGCGGTGCGCTGGTGCTGATCGACGGCGTCGAGGGCGACCTCGAAACGGTCAATCCGCAGGACATCGCCAGCGTATCGGTGCTCAAGGACGCATCGTCGGCCGCCATTTACGGCGCCCGCGGCGCTTTCGGCGTGATTCTCGTGACTACCAAGTCGGCTTCCGAAGGCGAGGTGAACGTCACCTACAGCGGCAGTTTCTCAATCCACTCGCGCACCGTCAAGCCCAACCTCGTGACCGACGGTTACGAGTGGACGACGGGTTATATCAACGCATGGAACGGCTACTACAACGGTTCGAAGGAGCTCAATTCGACGATCAACAACATCGTGCCCTATTCCGATTCGTGGTACCGGGAACTCGCCCGCCGCAGTACGGATCCCTCGCTCGAACGCGTGCGCATCAACGACAACGGCAAATACGAATATTTCGGCAATACCGACTGGACCAAAGCCTTCTACAAGGACGTGAACTATTCGCACGAGCACAACCTGAGCATTTCGGGCGGCGGCAAAAACGCCGATTATTACGTTTCGGGCCGCTTTTACGATCAGGACGGCATCTACCGCGTCGGCGACGAACGCTACAAGCAGTATAACGTGCGGGCCAAAGGCAGCGTGCGCATCCGCCCGTGGCTGCGTCTGAACAACAACATGGACTTCACGGTCGTGGACTACCACCAGCCGATGCTCTACTACAGCAACCAGCTCGTGCCGCGCATGGTCGAACACTCCGGCCAGCCCGTCAGCCTGATTACCAATCCCGACGGCACGTGGACCTATGCCGCCGTGCTGAACGGTTACGCCGGGTTCGCCGAAGGGACGAGCTACCAGCAGGAGGATAAATTCACGCTCAAGGACAAGCTCGGCGTCGAGATCGACCTCGTGAAAGACGTGCTCAAGGTCTCCGGCGACCTGTCTTACCTCTTTTCGCGCAACACGCGCGAACGCGTGACCAACATGTACACCGGCTATACCGGACCCGAATCGACCATCACGGTCAATGAAAGTCAGGGCAGCACGCTCCAGAACGTCCGTTACGACATGAACTATGTTTCGAGCAACATCTATGCGGAATACACCCCCAAACTGGGCGACGACCACTCGCTCAAACTTTTGGGCGGCTGGAATCTCGAAAAGAAGAAATACCGCACCCTGACCGTCAAGCGCGAGGGGCTGACCGTTCCTTCGAAGCCCAGTTTCGGGCTGATGGACGGCGTGACGAGCGACCCCACGGTCGGCGGTTACGACTGGAGCTACGTCGGAGCCTTCTTCCGCGCCAATTACGGCTACAAGGGGCGCTACCTCGCCGAGTTCAGCTGCCGCTACGACGGCTCGTCGAAATTCCCCCAGAATTCGAAGTGGGGCTTCTTCCCCTCGGCTTCGGTGGGCTGGCGGCTCTCCGAAGAGAAGTTCATGGGGTGGTCCGAGGGCTGGCTCGACAACTTCAAGATCCGCCTTTCCGCCGGTTCGATGGGCAACGGCAACATCGACCCCTACAAGTATATCGACTACATGACCCTCAAGTCCTCGACCGTGGTCATCGGCAATGCGCTGGGAACCTACACCGTCGCTCCGGGCGCCATTCCGCTCTCGCTCACGTGGGAGACCTCGACCACGTACGACGTCGGCGCCGATCTGGACCTCTTCAAGAACCGCCTGACGATGGGCTTCGACTGGTACCGCCGCTATACGACCGATATGTACACCGTCGGCGTGAGCCTGCCCGCCGTGTACGGCACGGCGGCCCCCAAGGGCAACAACGCCTCGCTGAAGACCAATGGCTGGGAGCTCTCCGTAGGCTGGCGCGACAGCTTCAGACTGGCCGGCAAGGAGTTCCGCTACGGCGTCAAGGCGATGGTCTGGGATTCGCGTACGTGGGTGACCAAATACATCAACCCCACGGGCAACCTCGACGACTATTACGAAGGCATGGAGCTGGGCGAAATCTGGGGTTACCGCGTCGAGGGCCTTTTCCGCGATCAGGACGACATCGACTCCCACGCCACGCAGTCCTTCCTGCAATCCTCCGACAAGGTGACGCGCCCCGGTCAGGTCAAGTTCGCCGACCTGAACGAGGACGGCAAGATCGATCAGGGCGCCAAGACGCTCTCCGACCACGGCGACCTGACCGTCATCGGCAACACCTCGGCCCGCTACCATTACGGCATCAACGTCAATCTGAACTGGAACGGCATCGGCATTTCGACCTTCTGGCAGGGCGTCGCCAAGAAGAACTGGTATCCACGCTACGATTCGGGTTACTTCTGGGGGCAGTACAACCGTCCGTTCGGCTACATGCTCAAGGCCCATACGGGCAGCAACGTCTACAGTGAGGAGCTGGACAACTGGGACACGGCCTACTGGCCCCGCTATTCGGCTTACCAGACCAACGAAAGCTCGGTGAACCGCGTGCTGACCACGCCCAACGACCGCTACATGCAGGACGTGTCGTACATCCGCCTGAAAAACCTGACCGTCGATTACACCTTCCCGGCCCATATCTGCCGCAAGATGCGGATCAAGGGGCTGAAGGTCTATGTTTCGGGCGAGAACCTCTGGACCTCCTCGCCGATGTTCAAATACTGCGACAACTACGACCCCGAAGTCATCAACGCGGGCGACTCCGACTTCCGTACGACCGAGGGCGACGGTTACAGCTATCCGATGCTGCGCACCGTGACGCTGGGTCTCAACCTCACGTTCTAATTCTCAAACCATGCAAACGATGAAAAAGCTGTTTCTGATTCTGTCGGTCGCCGCGGGGCTTGTCTCCTGCGAGGATTTCCTGACCGCCGGAGACCCCAATAAGATCGACGCTCCCTCCTATTTCCGCAACGAGAGCGATCTGGAGGCCTATGCCAACGGATTTCTGCAAACCATGATCCCGACCGCCATTTCCGTGGCCACGGGCGACGCCCGCGCCGACTACATGGCTTGGCGCGGTGAGTGGCAGTACCTCACCGACAACTTCGACGCCGACGACCAGTCGGGCTGGTCTACGGGCAGTTGGGAGGACCTGCGCAACATCAACTACTTCCTCGGCAACTTCCGCCGGGCTGCGGCCGGCGAGGCGATTCTCGACCATTACGAAGGCGTCGCACGCTTTTGGCGCGCCTATTTCTACATGAACAAGGTCAAGACCTTCGGGGCCGTGCCGTGGTATGACAGGGAGATCGACGCCAACGACCGCGAGGCGCTCTACAAGCCGCGCGATTCGCGGGAATACGTCATGCGCAAGGTGCTCGAAGACCTCGATTTCGCCTCGACGCACTGCATCACCAACGCCAAGCTCGAAGTCAATTCGGTGCGCATCACCCGCAACGTGGCGCTGGCCTTCAAGGCCCGTTGCTGTCTCTACGAGGGCACTTTCCGCAAATACCACGCGAACGATCCCTCGACCGGCAAGCCGTGGACGGCCGACGAGTCGGAGATGTACCTCCGGGCCTGCGCCGACGCCTGCGAAACGCTGATGGGCGAGGGCAAATATGCGCTGGTTTCCGATCCGGCCAAGGTCGCCACGCAATACCGGAGTCTGTTCACCAGCGAGAGCGTCGCCTCCGGCGAGGTCATCTGGGCGCGCGCCTACGACGCTTCGCTCAACGCCACGCATATCCTCAATACCTATTTCGTGAATATGCAGTACGGCAGCTACTCGCTCACGCGCCAGTTCGTCAATACCTACCTCAACCGGGACGGCAGCCGTTTCACCGACAAGGCGGGGTATGAGAAAACCCTTTTTGCCGACGAGTTCGAAAACCGCGACTACCGCCTGATGCAGAGCATCCGCTATCCGGGCTATACGCGCAGGAACAACAACGTCAATACGCCCTACGCCCCCGATTTCGGCTACTGCGTGACGGGCTACCAGCCCATCAAGTGGGTCATCGACGACACTTCGATGGACAGCAATACGGCTCCCTGCGCCACCTGCATTCCGATCCTGCGCTATGCCGAGGTGCTGCTCAACTACGCCGAGGCCAAGGCCGAACTGGGCGAATTCAGCGAGACGGTCTGGAACGCCACGATCAAACTCCTGCGCGAACGCGCCGGGGTGGACGGCGCGATGCCTTCGGCCTACGATCCCTACATGGCCGAATACTTCCTCAACACCACGACCGACATGGCCATCTTGGAGATCCGCCGCGAACGCGGAATCGAACTGCTGCTCGAAAACTGCCGTTGGGACGACGACATGCGCTGGGGTATGGGACGGCTGCTGGAACGCCCGTGGTACGGGGTCTATGTAGGCGAGCTGGGCAAGGTCTACGACATGGACGGCGACGGTTCGGGCGACGTCTGCTTCGTGCGTGAAAATCCCCCGGTGACGGAGCCGGGCGTGACCTACCGGGTGCTGGGCGGCGACTATGCGCTTACCGACGGCGACAGCGGCTATATCGAGTGCTACATCCGCATGAACCGCAAGTGGGACGACAAGAAGTACGTGCGGCCGATCCCGACCACGGCCCTCAACGACAATCCCGCGCTGGGCCAGAATCCGGGCTGGAAGAAATAAACGATTGCGAACCTGAAAAATGAAAATCATGAAACGAATATATCAGTTTTTGCTGCTGGCCGCCGGGTGCGCGGCGCTGACGACGGCGTGCAGCGACGACGATGACAGCTATCTGGTCCGCGAGACGGATTCGATCCGCTTCGCCAGCTGTCTGGCCTCGTCCAAGCAGATCACGCTCCGCTGCAACGGCAGCTGGCGAACCGTGATTCCCGAAGACGCCGGATGGCTTTCGACCTCTCCCTCCGAAGGCGTCGGCAGCGGCGCGTTCGAGTGGATCGCCGTTTCGGCCACGCACAACCGTTCCGCCGAGCGCACCGCGACCATCTACCTCGAAAGCGGCGGCAGGCAATATCCGATCACGGTCACGCAGGCCGACGGCGCCGTCGTTTACGGCGCGCCCTATGTCGAAGGCAACCTCATCGAGCAGGAGCCGTCCAAAGCGCGCCTCTGCTTCACCTACGCCAATGCCTATGGCGACGAAACGATCGACGTGAGCTGCGCCCTGGGCGGCGATTCGCAGGGCCTTTCGGTGGCCGGCGCTTCGGTGTCGCTCGTCAACGGCGGCGATACGGTGGCGCTCGACATTGCGGGAACGCCGACCGTGCCGGGCTATGCGGCCTTCGCCGTGTCGGTGGACGGCGTGCAGATCGGTACGGCCCGCGCCAAGGTGTACGCCATGAGCGAAATGCCGATCGAGGGGCTTCCCGTGACGTGGGAGTTCTGTCCCGTCAAGGGCAGTACCGAGGACGTCAATGCCCTGAAAGCCCGGCAGCCCGACTGGGTAACCGCGTCGCACAGTCTGGTTTCGGAGGACGGCCGCGCCTACATCACGGTCGTCGAAGCCGATGCCAAGACGGCTTCGGCGGTCAACAGCTGGGGCTACAACGACGGGCACGCCTATCTCAAGGGGCTCTATACCGGCGATTACTGGCTGCAGAAGATTCCGGTGAAATACCTTGTCTCCGGCACGAAGATCAACTGTACGGGCAGCATCGGCGGTTCGGGTTCTTCGGCGGGGTTCTTCCTGATCGAGTATTCGGCCGACGGGCAGACTTGGCGGCAGGCCGGCGGCGCGAAGAGCGGAACCTTCAACAATACCGAGGTGACCTACCATGTCCGCGCCTACGACAGTCCGCTTTTCGAAGGCGAGAATACGGGTTATTTCTCGTACGATTTCCCCGTCGATCTTACGATCAATTCGGGTACGCTCTGGATACGCTACCGGGTTTCGGCCAACGTGCGCATCACGGCGAACAATACGATCACTACGGGCGGAGGCGGTTCGACGCGCCTGAAGGGCACCTTCTCGGTGTCGGTCGTCGATGAGAACATGAATTGATGAAAACAACGAACAGTATGAAAAAATACCTCACTCTGCTGTTGCTGGCCGTCGTTTCGGCCGCAGCGGGCGCCGGATGCTCCTCGGACGACAGGCCGGTGCAGATCACGTCGCTCAAACTCAACGAGAAGGATCTGGAACTTACCGTCGGGCAGTCGTTCCAACTGGTCGCCGCGACCCGTCCCGCCGACGCCGGAGTCACGCTCAAGTGGAGCTCTTCCGACCAGACGGTCGCCACGGTCGATCAAACCGGACTGGTGACGCTCCGCGCCTTCGGCACGGCCGTCATTACGGCCCGCTACCGCAGCTACTCGGCCCGCTGTACGGTCGCCACGTTGCAGGAGCCGCCGCTCGACCCTTCGGCTGCGCTCGCGGCCCCGCTCTCCGACGGGATTATCTACAGCAAGAACGTACTGCTGTATTATCCATTCATTTTTAGATAGAGTTGTAACTTAAAAAGTTATGACTCTATTTGCATATAGCAGGTAATGGTTAGGAAACAGTCGTATGCATTTGTTCGCATCTGCGTTCCATCTTGTCAAACAACTCCTGTTATTGAATACAAATTTAATAAAATGTCCCGATTTTTCAAATTGGATAATTTATTTAGAATGACTTCACCATGATAAATAGACAGTCCTCCAATGGTTATATTCCATCAAATGATCGTGAACAACAAAACTATCTCGGAGGATATGGGTTATCGTTCCGGAATATTGAGGAACATAAACACATTGACAAACGCTTGTACACTAATATAGAGCGTATGACTTTAAATATTTGGTTCTCCCGTCTCTAAATAGATTGAACCTGATAGATAAGCCGATTATATGCGATGTTGAACCGTTCACATAAATATCGATCGCTTCTGAATCGTACGATAAGCCCCGGGGATCTTTGATTTTGAAAACTAGCAAATCTCCGGGGCGATCTATGACGAATCGGTTATCGACCGGTGTGTTTATCGGGCATTGCCCCCTCCGGAACGTCAATTACGATGTCGTTTCTGTTTGCGAAATGAAGACGATCTTTCGGAACAGGAGCGACCCAACGGCATATTCGTCCGCGCCAGGGCATACGGGAAAAATCCGAAGGCCGAAAATAAAAGGGCTGTCTGTTATTCCCTCCACCCGGACCTTTTCCCGAATCAACCCAAAGTCAGCCACGTCCGACTCCGTTTCAAGGCTGCGCACAGTCTGCCGCCCAGAAAGAAAAGGCGATAACGCACAATAGTCGATGGAACGATTAATCGAAATATTCTTTCCAGATTTCCGGCACATCGAACGGATAATAGTTGTCGATCTCCGCGGCGAGAGTAACCAATTGTTTCCGTTCAGGACTTCGAATCACTCCATCCCGACATACGGCGGCCCGGACCACCGTCGAATCGGTCACGGTAAAAGGAGCTTCGTAAAGCGAAGCGTCGGGCGTCGGCGGGGTTCCGTCTAACGTGTAGCGAATCTCTGCGGGATATTTCTCACAGTCGAGAGTCACCTCAACCGCTCTATTTCCGGAACGAATGCGAGTCGTGATCTCAACTTCGTCGCTCAGCGTAAAAGTATTTAGCCCCCGTTGCTGCAACAGTGGGATATGGGAGTTCATCCGGACTTTGAAATCGCACCATTCGCGCTTCTCCTGCGGTGTCCATGCCAATTCTGCCACAGCCAGCAGACGCGGAAAGATCATGTATTCCTGTTGCTCTTCATCTTCGATATATTCAGCCCACGTACATCCCTGCACACCGACGATGCGGTCGGCGCGATCCGCCCGGATCGGCTCCACGGCCGCAGGGTCCACGAATTCGGCCCGGATGATCGACTCGTTGCGGGCCGCCGATTCCGGATCAGCCGGCACCGGCTCGAAAGCGTACATCTTTTTAATGGGAGAATATCCGTACATGGCACGCGGCTGAGTGGAAGGATCGGCCTGATACCAGTCGAAATAGAGCACTTCACCGGGTGTCATTACGGCATAATTGCCCCGATTAGCGGCTTCGATAGCCCCTTTCTGTCCACGATACGACATAACCAAGGTTTCGGAATGCAGTTCGTTGTGCAGTATTTCATCCCAGCCGACCATAACCCGCCCTTTCGAAGCGAGAAAATCCTGGATACGGGCGATCATATAGGGTTGGAGTCCCTGTATCCCGTCAAGTCTCTCCCGCTCGATCAGGGCCTGGCATTTCGGACAGGTCGCCCAGGCGACTTTCCGGGCCTCGTCGCCTCCGATATGGATGTATTTCGAAGGGAAAAGCTCCATAACTTCGGTAAGCACATCCTCCATAAAAGTATATACCTGTTCGTTGCCGACACAAAATTCTCCCGTCGTATAAGGTTTGCCCGTACAGCACAACTCCGGATAGCCGATGAACACGGCGTCGGAATGCGCCGGGAATTCGATCTCGGGAATGACCGTAATGTGCCGCTCGGCGGCGTAGGTCACGATCTCACGGATGTCCTCTTTGGTGAAATATCCGCCGTAAGCGCCCGGAGTTCCCTCGGGAAGATAGCGACGGTCGTTCTGGTCCCACCATGCATACCAATCCCGCTGCGTGCGGAATGCCCCTTCGGCGGTGAGCCGCGGATATTTGTCGATCCGGATGCGCCAACCACCGTTATCGGTCAGATGGAAATGGAATACGTTGAGTTTGTAGCGGGCCATTTCGTCCAGCATCTTCAGCACCTGACTTTTCGGAAAGAAATGCCGCGATACATCCATGTGCATGCCCCGGTAGGCAAACCGGGGCCGGTCGCTGACCCTTACGCAAGGAATACCCTTGTCGGTCATCAACTGTTCCAGCGTCCGTTTCCCATAGAAAATGCCGGTCTGGGTGGCGGCCGTGAGTCTCACCGACGAGCGATCGACCGTAAGTTCGTATCCCTCCCGTCCCAGCGCATCCATCCGGGAATTGTCCACAACTACGGTCGTGAAGTCGTCCACCGTCGTGTTTCCCGGCTGAAAATACCCGGACAGCACCTCCATTTCCGCCGGGCGCGGAATGAGATTCACCCGAATCGCTTCGTGTGAACAGCACCCGGAAAGGGCCATTAAACAAAGAAAAAGAATAGAGACTCCCCAGCCCGAACGGATACGTCCCGGCAACAATCGTTCATTCATGTCCAATTGATTTTTACATAAAATACGGCCCGGCCGTCAAGCCGGGCCGAAACATTCCTATTTACAGGACCACACGGTTATCTGCACTTCGGCAACATTCACATCGGAATCCTCGACCACATTGCCGTCGGCGTTCACCCGGGAGGTGATCTCGCATTTCACATACCGGTAGGTCGCATTTCCCTTGTCGAATTCGATCCGCCCGGTCGTGACCTCGGCTCCGGCGTCTTCCGTAGGTTTCGTCCGGTCGGAAGTGAAAGTCGTGATCAGCGTCCAGCTTTCGTTGCCGCCCCGATAGTCCTCCGGAGCATTGCTTCCATAGATATTCATCGTGCGGAGCTTCTGGCCGCCTTTGCCTCCGAATTTGTTCCAGTAGGTGAGCGTAATGCCCTGACATCCGGTTCCCAAATCCACATACCACGACGGAACGGTGCCTTTTTCTGCCTCCCCAACTGCGTCGGGGCCCCAATAGAGGTCCTTGTGCTCGTCGCTCCCGTCCATGATACCGTCATAAAGATACGAATCGTATTTTACGGAACCGTCCCAGTCGGTGAATACGGACGAAGCCCAGAAATTGTCATATCCGGGATCGGCTGCGCCGCTGATGGGAAGCGGCGCCGAGGACCAAACCTTATTCAGGTCGTCGTCGGTCTGGAAGTGATCCTCGATCGTTATGCTCGCATCCCACGGAGCATAGGTCAAACCCAACGTCAGTTCAGCATTCTTCAAGATCTCTTCCGCACGGCCTTCAAGCCGCGTGAGTTTGTCTGCCGGAATACTTCCGGAAAGACGTACGACGAAATCCTCATACGCGTCGCCCCGGAAAACCCGAAAATCCATCTTCACATTGGCCCTCGTCTCGTCCGAAGGCATCAGCACACTCCGGGCTGAAAAAACGGTTCCCTCTTTCGTCAGCTCGATCCGCTTCGAAGCAGGCTCCCCCGTCGAAAAGTCGTACTGCCCCGTAAGGTCGACCCGGTCGTAGAGATCGCCTACGGTAAGTTCCACGGCCGTGACATCATTCGGGACATCGGTCAGGCGGACATCCAAGGCCCCGACCAGCCGTTGCAGGTCGGAGACGGGAACCGTCGCGCCGACATTCCGGGAAACGGACGCCGTACCGAGCACCATATCCGGAATAGTCTCGTTCATGTCCGTTACGGTCACGGTTGTGTTCTTTTTGGCCTCGTCCGAAGCCTCATAGAAAACATGAGGAACATCACGATCCATCATCAGCGCGACAAGCGAATAAGCCGCCTTTTCCACCACGAAAGGTTCGAGATCGCCGAACGAGTCGGCATGCTGGTATTTATAGCAGTCGGATGACATGTCGTTGAAAAGGTAGAGCGACACCCCATACTCACCGAGCCCCTCGAAGCCATCGCTTTCGGATGCAAGAACGGGAACGATCTTCCAAAGCTGATCCCCCTCTTCCGGTCTTTCGGATTTCGCCTTGTCCTCGTCGCACGAGCAAAGCAGAACGAGCGTGAGCGCAGGCAGTAACAGAAGGCGTGCAAGGCGATCCGCCCATCCGCAGGCATTCCCGACATTCTGTTTTTTCATCATCATGGCTTTCATATTATATACTTGATTCTTCAGGCCCCGCAGGCCCACACGACTGCCGTTCGGGGCGATGCCGGGAACGGACCGTTAAAGTCCGCTCCCGCAAATCCCCATTCAGCGTATCGCAGGAGGAGAACTCCCCTCCGACAATTATTTGAACTCCCAGTAGGAAACCTCTACCTCGCCGACATTCACGTCGAGCACATCCGTAATGGTCGCACCGTCAGGATTGACCTTAGATGTCATCACGCATTTTACATACTGATAGGAGACGCTTCCATCCTCCGAGAATGCGATCTTGCCCGTCGTCACCTGCGCCCCGGCGTCCGTGGTCGGAGTGGTCTTGTCGGAGGTGAAAGTCATGATCTTCAACCAATCCGCATTGCCACCGCCGTAATCGGCTCGCGTATTGCTTGCGTAAATGTCCATCGTCTTGATTTTCTGACCGCCCTTACCGCCAGCCTTGTTCCAGTAGTCGATGGTCACGCCCTGCTTGGCAGCGCCGAGGTCGATATACCAGACGGGAGCCGTGCGGTCCCATTCGTCAGGACACCAATAGTTGCTTCCGTCCGTTTTGTTCCCGTCATAAAGGTTGTACTGCCAGAATGTCTCGCCCCAGCCGGAATCGCCTCCATCGGACGACGCCCAGAAATTGTCGTATCCAGGAGCGGCTGAACCGCTGATTGGAAGGGCTGTCGGACCCATCCACTGCTTGTCAGGGGTAGTCTCGTCGATGGTAAAGCTGTCGGAAAGATTCACCACCGTGCTGTCCCAGGCCGCGTAGGTAATCGCCGAGTTGAGGTTGACCTTCGAGGAGGAACTGCCGGCTTCGACCGTCGTCGCCAGTTCATACTGCCCGTTGGCCGCGATCCGGCCCGCAGGGGTGCTGGTGTAATCCGTGCCGTTGACGCTGTAAGTCAGCGAGAGGTTGGAAGCCTCCGTATCGGTAGGCATCACGATAGCATTGCCGACGAACTTGCCTTCGGCATTCTTGGTGAGTACAAGACTTTTCGATGCGAACGCAGCTCCGCTCTTGGAAAACGCTCCGTCGAGACTCACCTGATCGTACATGTTGCCGATCGTCAGGGTGATGCTCTCGGCATCGACGTTCTCCAGTCCGCTGACCGTCACCGTGACCGATGCCACGACGCGCTTGAGCTGGAGTGCGGCCGCCGCGCCTTCGGCACCGACCGTAACGACGTCGGAATTACCGACCAACAGTTCGGGAATCTGAGCCGAAATGTCGGTTATTTTGACACGTGCATCGGCAACGGCATTCGAAGCGGCGACACCCGTAAAAGTGAGATTCGTCTCGTCGCTGGAAGCGACGGCGTAAACGGTGTAGCTGCCCGGCTCGACCGAGAAAGAACCTAAAGCCGCAGCATCGGCGGCGCTCTTTGCATCCGCAATGTTACCCTCCGACACCAGAATCGCCCGGTGTGCATAAGCAGCCTCGGCGGCATCCGCCGAGCGGGTCTCGATCTTCAGTTTCGGTCCGTTGTCGGGAGTACCTCCCGGAATCTCCTCCGAAGAGGAGCAGCCCGTCAGAATCATACCGGCCAGCATGGCGACGGCAAATGTGTACATGGAATACTTTTTCATAATTATGCGTTTAAGGTGGTTAATAAAATTTTTTTATTGATTTCAGGCGGTTATTCGAACGTCACGTTCCGGACGTATCCGTTTATCTCCAGATGAGGCCCCGATCCGTCGGTTACCGGCGCGCCGTTGACCGTGAAGTTCCCGATCGTCACTCCGTCGATCGACTGCGCGTCGCTGCGTCCTCTGATCCAGCTCGGAGTCGCCCGCGTACCGGTATAGGCGATGTTGCGCAGGGTGATGTTCCGGGCCCATTGTCCATAAAGTCCGTCGAACGCCCAGGCGTTGGTGAAGTGCGCGCAGAAAACCTTTCCGCCGTCGATGTCCTCGACAATGATGTTTTCGAACGCAATATCCTCGAACGTGCCGTTATCGGCGATCATCACCGCCATCGCTCCGGGATAGATCCCGTCGTTCTGACGGTTTTCCAGCACGATGTTGTCGTGGAACCGGATATTCCGGAATGCAATGCCCCGCGCCTCGGGACCGACGAGCATGTTGTGCGCCTTGTCGGCCCAGAAAACACAATTGCGGATCTCGTAATCGTAGACATCAAACTTGTTCTGCGCCAGATAATAGACCGTCCAGATGGAAGCGTCGGTGAACGATCCGTCGGAGGCGGTGTGCGCGGTGACGTAATCGGTCTTTCCGTTGAAGGCCTTGATAGTCACGTTGTCGTCGTAGTTGCGCTGGAACGTATTCTCGACCAGTACATTGCGACAGCAGATGAAATCCATGCCGTCGGAGTTCATGATCCAGCCGATCTCCTTGATGTTGTCGATATGCACGCCCGTGCTTCCGACGATCTTGAGTGTCCAGTTCGGCGTGTCGCGCAGCAGGATGCCCTCGACCTTGAAACCGTTGCAGTCGAAGGTTTCGATCTGCGGCTGGCGGCCGTCACCGTGATTCTCCTTCGACGAACAGAGGATGCCCCGCCCCCGGATCGTCAAGTTGCGGCATCCCTTGGCATAGATGCAGCCGTAGACCAGCGCCCCCTCGTCGAGATAGATCGTCTGATTATCCTTATAGAGAATCTCCTTGCGCCCCATATTATGAATGCCGGGACCGAAATAAGTTACGTTGGCACCCGTCGGGATCGCCGTGTCGGGCAGGTCGGGCAGGATGAAGAGGTTCTCCATCCGGTTATCGTCGAACTCCACCGAAACCTTTTGCGCGGGATCGTCCAGTTCGAACTCGACGCTGTTCGGGGTCTGCACGTTGGGCACGATGCCGTAAGAAAGCGGACGAATCTCCACTTTCGAAAACGTCCCCGCACGGCGGGTCACACGGACCTTCAACGGAGCGGCGAACGCATCGGTGAACATTGCAAAGCCCATGTCATGCTGGACGTACCCCGCAGCCGGATTGGCGGCATAGTCCGAAACTTCGGCATTGTGCACGAAAATCTCTTCCCAGCATCCGTTGCGGAAAATCTCTACCGTGAAATCGTCATTGGCCGGACGGTCGTCCATGGCGGGCAGCCCGTCGTCGGGAATCGTCGTCGGAGCGTCCCAGGGGAGATAGCTGATCACGGGCGTAAGTTTCAGGTCGGTATCGTCCTTAAATTTCGCCGCGACCGAAAGCGCGTATTTCCGATTAGCCTCGATACGCGTTTCCTGCACGGAAACATAATTCTTTCCGTTGATCGTGAAGCGGAACTCCAACGTCGCGGAGGCTGTGTCAGTCGGCAGGACGACGGCCTGGCCGACATAACGTCCCGCGCTGTTCCGAGCCAGCACGATCGCCTTTTCGGAAAATTCAGCCCCGCTGTTTCCGGGCGTTCCGTCGGAGGCGATCCGGTCGTACATCCGGGGAATCGAGACCGTGATACTTTCGCAGGAGAGCGCTTCCAGCCCCACGACAGTCACCGTAAGGTGAGCCACGGCCCGCTTCATCCCGACCGGAGCCGAAACCGATCTGGCGACGGCTTCGAAACGGCTGTTGCACCCGATCAGCAGGTCGGGAATCGGAGCGGTCATGTCCGTTATCCGGACGCCGTACTCCGACAGAGCGATCCCCTCCGCTGCCGGAAAGGTCAGATTATCCTCGTCCGCAGCAGCAACCGCCAGCATTCCATAGGTTCCCGGCTCTACCCGAAACGGTGCGAGCGCCGCGGCGGATGCCGCAGAGACGGACTGCGCAACAACGCCTTCACGGATCAGGCAGACACGGTGGGCATAGGCGGCCTCCGCAGTCACGGACTGCGGTACGGCCCGCACCATAGCCATTCCGCCCGCAACCAAGTCCGAATCGCACGCGGAGTCGGAGCAGGCGGCTGACAGCGCGGCCGTACACAGGGCAAGAGAGGTTATTAAGATTCTTCTCATGACAAAAGTCTATTCGAACGTTACGTTTCGGACATATTCATTGATCTCCAGATGGGGGCCCGATCCGTCGGTTACCGGCGTGCCGTTGACCGTGAAGTTCCCGATCGTCACTCCGTCGATCGACTGCGCGTCGTTGCGTCCTCTGATCCAGCTCGGAGTCGCCCGCGTACCGGTATAGGCGATATTGCGCAGGGTGATGTTACGCGCCCATTGTCCATAAAGTCCGTCGAACGCCCAGGCGTTGGTGAAGTGCGCGCAGAAAACCTTTCCGCCGTCGATGTCCTCGACAATGATGTTTTCGAACGCAATGTCCTCGAACGTGCCGTCGTCGGCGATCATCACCGCCATTGCCCCGGGATAAATCCCGTCGTCCTGACGGTTTTCCAGCACGATGTTGTCGTGGAACCGGATATTCCGGAATGCAATGCCCCGCGCCTCGGGGCCTACGAGCATATTGTGCGCCTTGTCGGCCCAGAAAACGCAGTTGCGGATCTCGTAGTTGCAGACCTCGAAGTTGCGAAGCCCGGCAACCATCCAGATCGCCCCGTCGGAATAGGAGCCGTCGGTATTCGTATGGGAAGCGATGTATTCGGGCGTGGCATTGAAAGCCTTGATGGTCACGTTATCGTCGTAGTTACGCTGGAAGGTGTTTTCGACCAGCACATCGCGGCAGCAGATGAAATCCATGCCGTCGGAGTTCATGATCCAGCCGATCTCCTTGATATTGTCGATATGCACGCCCGTGCTCCCGACGATCTTGAGCGTCCAGTTCGGCGTGTCGCGCAGCAGGATGCCCTCGATCTTCAGATTGTCGCAATTGCGGAACTCCATCTGCGGCCGCCGGCCGGCGCCGTGATCCTCCTGCGACGAACAGAAAACACCTCGTCCTCGAATTGTAAGGTTGGCGGCATTTTCAGCCTCGATCCGTCCCAGCACGACCGCCCCTTCATCGAGATAGAGAATACGGCCGCTTTCATTCGCAATACGGATCACACCCGCATTGTGCACCCCGGGACCGAAATAAGTTACATTGGCACCCATCGGGATCGCCGTGTCGGGCAGGTCGGGCAGGATGAAGAGGTTCTCCATCCGATTGCCGTCGAACTCCACCGAAACCTTTTGCGCGGGATCGCCCAGTTCGAACTCGACGCTGTTCGGGGTCTGCACGTCGGGCACGATGCCGTAAGAGAGCGGACGAATCTCCACTTTCGAAAACGTCCCCGCACGGCGGGTCACGCGGACCTTCAACGGCTGCCGAAACGAGTCCGTAAACAAGGCGAACCCCATTGTATACTGGGTATATCCCGCCTCGGGATTGCCGGCATAATCGGAAACCCGGGCATTGTAAACGAAAATCTCCTCCCAGGTTCCGCCCCGAAAAACCTCGACCTTATAGGCGGCGTTTCCGGGCAGGACGTCCCGGCCCTCCCCATAGGCCGTTCCGGGCATCAGGCAAACAGCAAGTATCCAGAATACGCCTTGTGCAATCTTCAACAACATTCCTATTCGGTTTTAAATCCATACTTTTGCAGCAGAGCTTTCGCCTCTGCATCTGTCAATTCCTTGCCGGTCAACACTTTCAGCAGAGGACAGTTGATCCGGTAAATGCCATATTCCATATCGACAAATCCGAATCCGCCGTCGAGGCACTCCCAAAGCGTCCATGGAATATTATTTGCCTCCATGGCAGCCACCATATCCGTGAACCACGCCAAACGCATCGCTTCCGCGACGTTTTTACTGCATCCGAATTCGCCGCAATGTACCGCAAGTCCGGCATTCCGACCGTCGGACGCCGCATTGGACATTTCACCCATAATCCGGTCGGCATTGTAGGTCGTTTTGTGAAAAGAGGCATACTGCGGGTATTTGTCAGCATCCGACTGAGTGGGAATGACCACCCCCGGATATTGCACGGCTCCCTGATAGCCGACCCACGCCAGCATCTTATAATGCGACAGCAGCATCGGGAGATAATAATGGAACGACACAACCGCATTGGGATCTTCCTCGGCCACCCGTGCATACTTGATGTAGTTGTAGTCCTGCCAGCCCATTGCCGGGACGAATACGATCCGTTCGGGGTCCTGCTCTCGGACTGCCGTCAGAACCTCATTCTGGAGCTTATTCCAACCAGTTGCGTCGGGTGTCCCGTCATGCGGTTCGTTCAGCAGTTCAAAGGCCACGCACTTCGGATTGTGGCCCTTGAATTCTGCAGCAAGTTTTCGCCAAACATTTACGAAATGGGTGCGAAATTCGGGATAGGCAGGGTCGTACAACTCCTCCTCCCGGTAACTGTCCGAGCCTTCACGGGGAGCCAGTGTGTGCATGTCGAGAATCGCATACATGCCGTTTTGCTCGCACCATGTAAAAAGTTCGTGTAATTTCCCGACGGCCTTTTCGTTAAACTGCCCCTCCCGGTCAAAGATGCACAGCTCGTCGACGGGAACCCGGAAATGGTCGAATCCCAACTCTTTCCACAACGGGAATTGAGCGGGCATGACATAGCCCAACCAGTCACGATCGGCTTCCGTCATCCAATAAGCGAGGTTCACGCCGCGCCGAAACCGGAAGTCAGAGAGATGATCTGCCACCGGTATCGGAGCAATGTCGGCAACCAGTCTATAAGTGTACGTATTGCGGCCTTTGTAAACGGAAAAACTCTCCCCGGTCGAAAGGTCGTACGAAACCTTTTCGCTTGTCGGCCGATAGCCGTCGGAAAGCGTGATATCCAGCGGTACGGCACCCAACAGCTCCTCCGGATATTCCGAAGCATAGATCGTCGTGATCGGGAACGAAACCGTCCTCGTCTCATGGTCAATCACTCCCTCGATCGGTTTCCCGCGAAACAGGAAAGAGGCCGACAAGACCGGAGTTTCGTTCCGGGCTGAGATTTCGTAGGAGACCTCCCCGGCTCCCGAGCTGACCGTCACGGTTCGGGGTTGCGTCAGGTCCATCGTCGTCTCCGGTTCCTTCGGAGAAACCATCGCATACCCGGGATTCAACTGGAACGTCAACTCCACGGCATCCACATCCCGCTTTTTGTCGAAAGTCAGACGGATCGTCCGCTTGCCGTCGTCGATGACCGCCGAAATGGAAGTCCGCCCGCCGTCGGCAGCGGTCACCAGGGCAAAAGGCTTATTCGCAAATACGCCGTCCAGACCGGAATCTTCCCCACAAGCAGGCATCAATGCGACATAAATTAGCAGCAATATGTATTTCAAGAGTTTTTTCATCTTTATCGTTGCTTTTTCAATTATGATTGTCATTCGGCTTCGGGATCGACCAATTCCCGCACGACCTCGTAAAATTCGATCTCTGCGAGTGAAAAATAGGGCTGGTAGACATCGGTTCCTTTCACCACCTCGTATTTTACATGGGAAATAGGCTCTTCCGGCAGAAACAACTCCGAAGTGTAGGAGGAACCCAGATCACCGGGCAGGTTATCCAATTGGGCCAGCAACACCCACGTTTCGCCATCCGGGCTGCCGTAAATATTCACGGCCTTGGGCAGCGAACCGTTCGCTTTCTTACGGTTCCAATATTGGAATTTAAACGCTGAAACTTCCTTGCGAAGATCGAAAGTCAGGTGATGATAACCCGTAGGCTTCAATTCGGGATAGGTCCACTCATCCCAGAAACTCTGGAAAAAAGTATCCGGATTTCCATCCACAAGCAAATCCAAGGGGCCTTCGCTCGGCTCCTGGGCATTGGTAGCCAACTGGTCTGCTGCGAGCGGGATCGGATTCTCCGCAACAACCACATAATAGGACTCGGCCTTTTCACACTGCCGTTCGATATAGACGGGTTGCCCGGGCGTTCCGTTTACATCGTAAGCCGTAAATGTGAAACGGTACTTCCCATATCGGTTTAGCAGTCCGTCAATGTAGAGGGTGCCGGTATAGCGGCTGCACTGCTTCGAAATTGTCGTCTGCGTGCCGAAATCGTAATACGAAACCTCGGCATAGAGGAAGTCGCGGCTTTCGATCGGGTTCCATGTCAGTCGGATCGCTCCCGGAAATGCCTCGGCACGGATTCCCTGTACGGCGAGCGCCGTCATGACAGGCTCATCGTCCCCGCCGCACGAAACGCCGCACGAACAGGTAAAGAGTAACAGTATTTTATATATGCTTTTCATAGATGCAGTTTTTCAAATTCGTGATTCTGTCAATAACCCGGATTCTGGACGAACTTTCGTTCGTTCTTGTTGATGTCATCCTTGGGTATCGGCATCAGGTAATGCATCGGAGTCATGAACTTGCGCTGGACGATCACCTCGGTCACCCGGAAGAAATCGGCATCGGACTCCCCGTTGTAATTCATGCCTTTGGGGCGGACGTTGAAATACTTGTCGCCCTCTTTCCAACGGCGCACATCCCAGAAGCGGTGCCCCTCCAGATAAAGTTCGATAGTCCGCTCCTGACGTGCCATGCGGATCATTTCGTCGCGTCCAAGCGTCAGCCCCGCCTTTTCGAAAGCCTCGTCCACCGGGTCCAGTCCCGCCCGTTCGCGGACCGGTTTCAGCGCTGCTGCCGCTTCGTCAATCCGTCCCAAGTTGGCATAAGCCTCCGCAAGATTCAGGTACAGCTCTGCCATGCGAATCACCGGCCACGGATAATGCGGAGCGGCAACGTCCTCCTGAATGTTGTTGTAGAGCGGCGAACAACCCTTCTTATTGAGGTATCCCGTAGGGGTGTAGTTCGTCGTGCGCTCCTTGATGCCGAAAACATCGTTTTTGCGGAACTTCGTCTGCACGATGTTCGCGTTGTCGTCAGCTCCGTCGCGACGGAGCACTTCGTAATACCCGTTCTGGAAAGCCACCCACGCATAGAAGCGGGGTTCACGATCGATATTCAGGTTCATGGTCACACCGTCGCAGACATCGTTATGATACTCCCCGTAACGGTACCTCCCGGTATAGTCGTATTCCGGGTCGAGATCGATCGGAAGTCCGTTTTTGGAATAGAACATCTCGACCATCGTCAATGTCACGCCGACACCGTTGCCCGATGACGGACCCACGCGATAGGGAGTGGACTTGTATTGCAACCCATAGTGACCCTCTTTCCGGGTATCGGCCCACAGCACCTCTTTCGAAGTGTTGTAATCCATGAAATTCAGACGGAGCACCCGATGCACGGGATCGGTCGGTTGGGCGAACCTCGACGTAACCACCGGACTTTCGGTATAGAGTTTATAACCTGCGGCCTTAGCGACCTCAATGGCCTCCTCGGCTGCGGAAGCCGCCTTTTCCCATTTTGCCTCCGAATAAGTCTGGCTGATCAGATGGCGCCCGTCCACTTTGCTGACGAAATTTGCATAGTATTCGCTGTTTCCGTTGAAGAGCGGGGAAGCGGCATAGAGCCACAACCGTGATTTCAGCGCTTTGGCAGCAACGCTCGTGGCCCGGCCGTAGGCCGTGGAGGTCTGCTCTGCCGGCAGCATCCCGGCCGCTTCGTCGAACAGGTCAGAGATCCACTGCACACATACGTCGTAACTGTCCCGCTCGGGGAAGTCCGCCTTGTCCATATCGATGGACATGACGCCCTTGATAAGCGGAATCGGACCGTAGTTCTTCAAAAGCAGGAAATGGTAATAAGCGATCAGGAATTTCGCCTCTCCTTTGTAAATCCGGAGATTCGCCTCCGTCATGTTGGGCACTGCGTCGATATTTTCCAGCAAGATGTAGCACCGCCTGATACCTCCGAAAAGCGTATTCCAGTAGGAGATCACCGGTTCGCTGGCGTTGTAGTTTCCCTTCGGGAAGTTGGCGAAGGTCTCGTGTTCCCACGGGGTCACCACTTCATCGGCCGTCATCAGATCCAGCGAAGCTGTTTCGTGACGCGGATTGGGCAGGAACGAATAACAGGAATAGAGATAGCGTTCGGCCATCGTCGGGTTCTGGAAGGCGTCTTTCTCGTCCGGCGTCTCATCGGGGACTACGTCCAGATAACTGCACGCCTGAAACAGGAATGCGGCAGATAAAATCAGGGATAGAATATGTGTGTAATATTTCATAGGATTTCGTTTGGAATTTATTTTATAACGTCATCTGGATTCCAATGTTGAAAACCCGCTGGGTCGGATATTTCAGTCCCGATCCGCCGCCCTGTTCGGGGTCCCACAACTTGAATTTCGAGAAGGTCAGCAGGTTCGATCCGCTGATGTAGAAACGCATTTTCTTGTAGGTATAGCCGATCTCCGCGTTTTTCAGTTTCAGGAACGACGCGTCGCGGAGCCAGTAGGTCGAGGCAACCGTGTTGTTGCCGTATTCCACGACGCTCAACCGCGGATAGGCCGCATAGATATTCGGATTGCTTTCGCTCCAGTAATCGTCGGCGACGAACTGCATGACGTTGCGCTTGACATTGTTATTGATACCGAACGGATGGAATCCGCTCATCACGAGCGACGTATTGGCCGTACCCTGGAAGAAGACCGAGAAATCGAGTCCTTTCCACTGCGCTGAAAACCCGAACCCGTAGACGATCTCCGGCACTTCGGGATACCCTGCATAAATACGGTCGTTCGAATTGATCGTGTTGTCGTAGTTGCCGTTCGCATCGGGCTGGTTGACGTATTTGATGTCGCCGGCCATGATTTCACCGCCCAGCAGTTGTTCAGGACTGTATTTCACCTCGTTATTGTCGATAAACAGGCGTTGCGCCTCATAAAGCAGGAACGAATTGACCGAACGGCCGACCCGCGAAAGATTGGGATACTGCAGGTAATCCGGCTCATCCTGTTCGAGCACCCGGTTGCGGGCGAAGGTGAAGGTTCCTTTGGCAGAAATGAAGAAATCCTTGCCGATCTGATGGGTATAATCCATCGAGAGATCCAAACCGCGATTTCTCACCTTACCCAGATTGCCGTACACTTTTGTCGTAGCCGTTCCGAGAAAAGCCGGAACTGTGCCGCGTTCCAGGAAAATACCGCTCCGGACCTCCTGAAACAGATCGACCATTACATTCAGTCGGTTATAAAATTGCAGATCGACACCGACATTGAGTTTTTCTCCGGTTTCCCAAGTGATCTTCTTATTCTCGAAACGGTTGTAAACGGGACCGCTCAGCGTATACTCCCCGTCGGCGCCCGTCGTATATCCGGCTCCGGAAAGGGAGAGGTCCGACATGTACATGAAACGCGTCTCCTCGCTGTCGTTGCCCACAAGACCGTACGAACCGCGGAGTTTGAAATAAGAGACGGCCTTCTTGATAGGCGCCCAAAATTTCTCCTGACTGACCACGTATCCCACGGCCACCGAAGGGAAAAAGCCGAAGCGCCGTCCCTCGGCGAAATTCTCACTGCCGTTGTATCCGAAATTGGCCTCGATGAGGTAACGGTTGTCGTACCCGTAGGTCAGACGGCCCGCAAGGCCCTGTTTACGCTTGGGCAAAGAACTGAACAGACTACCGGGATTTCCGAGCGCAGTCTCCTCCTGATTATACACGACCATAGCACTCACGTCATGACGGCCGAAACTGCGGTTATAGTTGATCATTCCCTGGATATATATCTTGCGGTCTCCGTCAGTACTGCTGGAGGTGGCGAGTGTCGTACTTTGCTCGTTGCCGCGGATCTCCAGATCATAGTCTTCCAATCCGTCATCGCCCGTATGCGTACCCGAAATTTCGTAGGAATTATAACCTGCCGAACGCGATGTCTGGGTATAGGAATAGTTCTTGAAAGAGATCAGCGCCGAAGCGGAAAGCCCTTCGGTGATGAAATCGAAATTCTGATCCAGACTCAGATTGGCGTTCAATACGCTCTGGAACTCGTCTTTGTAGCCGGTAACCATTTCAGCCACGGGATTCTTCACCATGGCTTTGCCGCCCCAACGGATATGGTTTACCGTCGGATCGTCGGGAAAGGTTATCGGCATATCGGCGGGATTGCCGTTCATGATCATTCCGAAAATGTTTTCGCTGCTTTTCACCGGCCCGTGCGTATCCCGGAGCTGGGTGTTGATTTTCAGCGACACTTTGGTAGACTTCGTAAGATTGACGTTGACATTGTTCTGGAAAGCGTAACGCCAAACCGAGTAATTGTTGTTATAGGAGAAGTAATCCCGGCTCAGGTTCTTCAACATACCTTCCTCGTGACGGACGGTGGCGCTCATGAAGTAATCGACCCTCGAACTGCCGCCGCGGATATTGAAGTTAAAGTTTTCGTTGACTGCCAAATTTTTAAACATCTCATCGTACCAATCCACATCCGGATAGATATATTTGTTGCTGCCGGCCCGCGTACCGTCGATCTTCGCCTGCGTATAAGGAATCTGCCCCGTACCGCGCGTCAGAACCGACTCGTTGTACATCTGCATGTAGGTCACCGCATCAACCGTTTCCGGGCGGCTCGTCGGAGTCGAAAGAGCCGTCTCGAAGCGAAAATTAATGACCGGCTTATCCAGATTCTTACCGTTCTTCGTCGTAACGATCATCACGCCGTTGGCTCCCCGCGAACCATAGAGAGCGGTCGCCGTAGCATCCTTGAGCACCGAAAAACTCTCGATAATCTCCGGGTCTAGCCCGTTCAGTTCATTCGCGTCGATAGCCACACCGTCAAGGATGATCAACGGCTTGGTCGCGGAACCGAACGTGGAGATACCGCGTATCCAGAAATCCGCCTGGTCGGCACCGGGCTGTCCATTGCGCTGCACGGCGATCACACCGGCCAGGCGTCCGGCAAACCCGGTCGACAAACTCGACGAAGGCATCCGCAGTTCCGCGGGAGCGATGGACTGTACCGAGCTCACCAGCATGCCTTTCTTTTGCTGGCCGTAACCCACCACCACAACTTCGTCCAACGCATTGGCGTCCTGTTTCAACGCCACGTTGAGATAATTCTCACGGCCAACCGCAATCTCCTGGGCTTCATACCCGACATAGGAGAAAAGCAGTGTTTTCCGGTTTGCCGGCAGGTTGATCGAAAACATTCCGTTCAGGTCCGTCGTAGTACCGATGGTCACACCTTTTACCTGTACGGTGGCTCCGATCAGCGGCTCTCCGGTGGCCGCATCGGTGACAGTACCGGAAACCGTTCGGGGAGCAGACTGTGCATATATTCCGCAAGGAACCGCGAAAATACCTCCGGACAACACGGCGAGCATAATCAACCGCGCAGTCCGCAACATATTATCAATCTTAATACATTTCATGATTTTCTGGGATCAAACATTAGCGATTCGTAGAGATGGGACCCGACTACAAATAGAGAACGGGATAAGAAGTAATGTCGTAAACGTGTGTCATGAGCATGTTTCATTTTACAATTTTCAGATAAAGTAGTTTCGGTTGAAATGCCGATACAAAATTCTTCTCTTATTTAGAAAAAAGGTCGAAATTTTACCGGAAAAACACCGTAAGGAAAATAAAGTGGGATTCCTTCGTTTTTTTTTGGATTTCGGCAACCCATTCGTTATTTTTGGCTATGCATTCATCTATAATCCAATGAAAAAGATCATTTTAACAACTCTTTGCTGTCTGACGGCCGCACTCACATCCGCAAGGGAAAAATCTCCGGTCACGATCATCATGCAGGTTTCGGACCCCCAGATGGGGTTCTATGCCGACAACCGCGACATGGCCTATGAAACCCGCACCCTCACAAAAACCGTCGAAGCAATAAACAGGCTCCGCCCCGATGTCGTCGTCTTCACCGGCGATTACGTGCACAATGCAGCGGACGAGAGCCAATGGACGGAATTCCTGCGGATCGTCGCAGAAATAAATCCCCGCATCAAGACCCTTTATCTCCCGGGCAACCACGACGTCCGGCTGGAAGAGGGTTCCGTCGATGTGGAACCCTACACGAAACACCTCGGAATCGACCGCTTCTGTGTGCGTGTGAACGGGATCCTACTGACCGGAATCAACTCGGATTACCTGAAAGACGAAACCCGGGACCCCTCGAAAGAAGAGAATCAGTTCCGGTGGCTGGCCCGTTCGCTCAAAAAGAAAAGGCCCAGCCGGACATCTCTTGTCTTCGCACACCACCCGTTCTTTCTCCGGCAAATCGACGAACCGGACGGCTATTCGACCATTTCGCCGGAAAAACGCCGGAGATATTTCGAACTGTTCCGGGAAACCGGTGTGCAAACCGTCTTTACGGGACATTTGCACGACAACGCGGAGACATCGTACGACAACATCGGAATGATAACCACGAGTGCCGTGGGCCGACCGTTGGGAGACGCTCCTTCGGGAGTGCGGATTATTGTCATCAAGGATCGAACGATCATCCACCGGTACTATCCGCTCGATGAAATACCGGACGCTCGAACCGGACTGATCCAGGCTCTCCGATAACGGAGTTCAAATTCCGGACGGTACGACGAGGCCGGTTCGACGAATCGGCCTCGTCGCTTTCAGAGCGTAAAAACCATTGCTATCGGATAGTGATCCGAAATGTAAGGCGCCCCGTAATCGCCGTCGAGGGTGACGAACTTTCGACATTTCATCCTGCCGCGGTAGAAAAGATGATCGAGAATAATCGTGTCCGGAGCCGATCCGAAACCATTGAATGTTCCCTTTTGATCGGTTTCCGCCGCTGTATCGCGTGCCGAAGCCATCAGTCTGGTCAACGGCTTGAGATGCGGATTGTCAATGGATGTATTAAGGTCTCCGCCCAAGATAACCGCCGCTTTCTTACCGGCAATCTGTCGAATCTTCGTCACGATCAGTTTCACGCCCTCCTCACGGGCAATTTTCCCTTGGTGGTCGAGGTGAGTGTTGAAATAGAAAAACTCTTTGCCCGAACTCTTGTCGCGCAATTCGACCCATGTTACCGTGCGGTTGCAGGCGGCATCCCATCCGCGCGACACGTTGTCGGGAGTCTCGCTGATCCAGAAGGTGCCGCTGTCCAGCAGTTCGAACCGGTCGCGGAGGTAGAACACCGCCATCGTTTCGCCGCCTTCGGCCCCGCCGTCACGATCTTCGCCGACACGGGCATACCGGGGACATTCGGTGTCGATGTAATACAACTGGTCTTGCATGGCTTCCTGCACGCCCATCACATCGGGAGCCTCCTGCCGGAGCATTTGCGCCGTGGCGTGACGACGGTTCGGCCAACTGTTGTCGCCGTCGCGCCCCCAACTGGTACGCATATTGAAAGAAATCAGTTTGATAGATACTGCATCCTGACCGGCCTGGACCGAGTTCGAGAAACAGAACGCAAGCAGCAAAAAAAGCATTGTCTTTTTCATCGGAATATTTATTGGTTCGTTGCCTGATAGATTTTACCATTTATTTTGATTCTCAAATTCTTCCATTGCGGCGGCAGGACAGACGGGCGCTGCACGAGACCGTCCGCCGTAATCTCCAGCCCGCCGAATCCGAACAGCACGGCCTGCAACATGCCGCCCGCACCCGTCATGAAATAGGGATTGCCGCTGGTGGCCGTTTCGGCAAACACCCCGAACGGCGGCCGCAGGTTGGGCAAGTAGGAGCGACGGAACATTTCGCAGGCTTTTTCGGCCATTCCGAGCCGGGCATACTGAATCGCAAAAACCGAGTAACTCATCGCCGGACCGTTACGCGGATCGATTCGGCGCTCGTAGTATTCCAGATCGCGCAACTGAGCTTCGCGTCCGGTCACGATGCCCAGCGGATAGCCCAGCAGGTTGGCATCGGCCTGTTTGATCATCTCGCCGTCGTAGCCGGCATGCTCGCGCGTCGTTCCGTCGGCGAAGTGCGGGATGCGAAGGCCCGCGGCTACTGCACTCCACTGCGGATCGGGACGCTCGCCGCAAAGCTCCGCCGCAGCCGAAGCGTACTCCAGTGCCCGGCGGGCCGCGCCGTTGGTAAAGGCATTGTCCGTGACGCCGACGGCGTATTCGTTGGCTCCGATCACATTGCGGATCGAGTAGCTGCCGTCGGCATTCGCCGTAACGCGATCGCACCAGAAACGTGCAGCCTCGCGCATCAGCGGGAAACCCTCGCGGCGCAGCCACTCCCGGTCCTGCGTCACACAGTAATAGTTCCAGCTGGCGATGGCGATATCGGCTGTAATATGATGTTCGAGCGGACCGGTGAGGGCAAAGGTCGGCGTAGCCTCCTCGCCCCGGTCATCCCCTTCCCAGGGGAACATCGCGCCCCGATAGCCGTGGGCGTAGGCCCGACGACGGGCCGCATCGAGTCCGTCGGTTCGGTAATCGAGCATCTGGCGCGCCAGGCAGGGCCGGAGCACCAGCAGCGCCGGATACATCCAGATCTCAGAATCCCAGAAGATATGACCGTTGTAAAAGCCCCGGGCCGAAAGGCCCATCGGCGGAATACTCCGGCGACTGCCTTCACGGATAGAGCCGTAAAGGTTGAACAAGGCGAAACGCACATCCAACTGTGCCGTGGGATCGCCTTCGATCTCGATATCGCCCTGCCACAACTCCGCCCATTTCCGTTCGTGTGCCGCAACGAGTTGCGCCGCTCCCTCCCGGGCTGCATAAATAGCCTGCCTTTCCGATTCATTCCACGGGTCGGCGAAAGCGGCTGTAGTACAGATTGTTCCCACAAGGGAGAACGACGCCCGGCCGCCCTTGCGCAGAACAATCCTCACGCTTTCCGGTGAGACCGCTTCGCACCCTTCACCGCAAAGAAAAGTCGACGAAGCCACAATATGGTCGCGGCCGCGGTTGTAACTGCCGGAAGTGCGCTGTACGGCAATACGGCTGCCGTCCTCACATCCGACCGTGCGCGACTCCCGCAGGGTGTCGGCGAACTCTCCGGGAACGGTATGACCGTTTGAAAAAAGAACCTCTGCATCGCGTTCCGCCGTCACTTCCACTTCTGTCATAAGAGCGTAAGGCATGTTCCGCAAGGCCCGTATACGATAGACGACCGTCACACCGTCCGTTGAAAAACGGGTCGTGTGCACTGCACGCCGCATATCGACCGACTGATGCTGTGGACGGACCTCCGACGGATCGAACCGATGACCATCGACAGCCATTGTCAACCCCAGCGGATTGATCCCTTCCAGAATACGACTCACATCATCTCCGAACCCCGGCTCATAACTCCCTCCCAGAATCACAGAACCGAGGGCAAAAGGCTCCCGCCCCACGGCTACGCCAATTTCTCCGTTGGCCATGGCGACGGCAAAATAATCAGCCGTGGTATCTCGTGCGGTAATTACCCACCCTTCGCTGCGGGCATCGACCGACAGCGGAACGACCGACAGCAGCACGCCCCAAAAAACAAGTCTCATCATGGTTCTATTCATTTACGGGAACAAACGTCACGGCCTGCCCGCCACGGGCAGTCATTGCAATTTCGAGCATATCGGCAGAAGTCACGGTCCGTTTTTCGATGCGATAGTTTTCGGGATTCTCCGCAGAATCCGGAGCGTCGGCATAGATCGTTGCAGTATAAGTCATACCGGACTTCAGGAAGCCGAGTTTCTGGGTCAATGTCCGGGGCTCATCGTTCGTGCCGGCGCCCAGGAAGAAACTGTCATCCGCACGGCGTACGACGACAATATATTCGCCGGGTTCACCCTGCAATGCTTCGGACCAGTCACAGTCGGCATCGAAATCCCGGAAGAATTGGAAAGCCGGATGTCCCTCGTAGTTTTCGATCAGATCGGACGCCATCTGAAGCGGAGAATAAATAATCACCCAGTTGGCAATCTGACGTGCCAGCGTAGTCTTGATACAACACGAATTGTTGTCGCCGTTCCACTCCTGCATTCCGGTTTCCCGGCCCCGGACGCGCGAGTAATCAAGATCGAATACCCCCGGCGTATAATCCATCGGACCGCTCAGGAGCCGTACGAAAGGCAGCGTACAGAGATACTCCGCGGAGTTCCCTTCCGACCATGCGTTCCACTCCATGCCGCGTGCCCCCTCCCGGGTCATCATATTGGGCCACGTGCGGCGAATGCCCGTATCCTTGATCGGCTCGTGGGCATCGATGACGATCCCATAACGGGCCGCCGTCTCGACGACACGCTGGTAGTGCCGCACGCCATACTGCGAGTGGTGGAGCTGGCCGTCCCTGAAGCCTCCGGCATATCCCGTTTTGACGGCATGCACACCCAATCCGGCATAGCGCTGCATAGCCGTTTCCAGAGCCGCTTCATATTCAGGAATATTACCACCCGTTTCATTGTGCATCCACAACTCGATGTTCTTCTCCCGGGCATACGCGGCAATGCGGTCGAGATCGAAATCTGCATAGGGCTTCACATAATCGAAGTGCTGCGTTTTACCCCAGTTCTCCCAGCCTTCGTTCCACCCTTCGAACAACACTCCCTGAATATTGTTCGCCGCTGCGAAGTCAATATGACGCAGAGCATTCTCCGTCGTCGCTCCATGCCGGGGTGCCATTGTCCATGTATGGGTGCCGAGATGCAGTCCCCACCATACGCCGATATATTTCTGCGGTTTGATCCACGAAGTGTCAGCAATCTTCGAAGGCTCGTTCAGGTTAAGGATCAGCGACGAGTTGATCAGGTCCACCGCTTTGTCTCCCACTTGGATCGTCCGCCACGCCGTCATGAATTTCGAGGGAATACGAGCCTTTATACCGTCAGGCAGCGGAGCCAACTCGGCTTTGAAGGCCAGCGAATCGGTCCGGTAGAGATTCATTTCGGGGAAATCGTACAGCGCCGCTTCGTGAATCGAACCGTATGTGCCGTCCACACGGAATGTGAAAGGCGTATTGGCGTTTTCGACGGCCGAAACCGGCAGTTCGCGATACAACAATTCATAGGTGTTGAAATTTCCAGGAATCGACCACGACACGCCGTCTTCGGCGAAGCGGAATTCGGTCAGTTCATCGGTGACGGTCAGCGAATCGAGGTCCGGCACCTCCCATTCATAGCGGAATGCCACACCGTCGTCAAAAGCCCGGAAACGAAGCGTCAGCAACACGCCGTCGTCGTTTTTCAATACCGCCGTCATTTCGTTGTGGCAATCGCGCAGGATTTTATTTTCGCCCCACGGCTGCGTCCATGTTTCGTCCACGGACCTTTTCACAATCTCCCGTACCGAAAAGCCGCCGGCGAGGTTCCGTTCTTGCACCACGAGGCCCAAGGCAGAAGGAAGGATCAAAGGTTTGCCGTCGCGTTCGACGGTATAGGCCATGCAGCCGTCGGCGCCCGTCACGAACGAAAGGCGTGTGCGCCCGTCGGGAGAAATTATCTCCGGATTCCCGCCGCATGCAAACAGAAGCAAGCACACACAGGACAAAAACAAGTTCCGGAACGAGAACTTCAAAGTTTGGTTCATGCTAAATTTATTTAAATGAGGTTATTGTAATTTTCGGGCTATTTGCCGGTCATACCTTAAGGAAAGTGTTTTTTCGATACAAGAAATAGAGAAACAGCCAGCAGAGCACGATATAACCTATATCGTAGATCACCGCCCCTACTGTTTCACTGCATTTGGAAGCAAGTCCGCCGACGAAAAAATCGGACGCATAACGCAGTGGAATAATCCGCTGCGCCATATAAATCGTAATGGAATTCAATCCGATAACCCGGAAAACGAACGTCCATCGTTTGTACCCGCACACGTCAATCAGGTAATAAAACAAGGCGGTCATCCCCAGCGAATAACCGGAGACCACGCAAGTGAACGAACTGCTCCATAAATTCTTGTTGACCGGCATGATAAGATTCCAGCACAAGCCCGCCGTCGTGATCGCCAGTGCGGCGACGGCCATATAGAACGCTTTCCAAGAGCCAGAGAGCCCTCTCCGGCCATCGAGCAAAAATTCGCCGGTGAACATTCCGAATAGAGCCGATACGACTGCCGGCAGGGTGCTCAATATCCCTTCCGGATCGAATGCCCCGTAAAGGATGTGTCCGGGAAGGTACTGTCGGTCAATCCATCCGGCCAGACACCCCTCCACCGAAAGCGGATCGGCACCGACCGGAGCATCGGGGGCTACGACCAGGCCGAGCAGCAGTGAATAGCCTATTAGGATAATCCCGGCAACAGCTATCCGAGTTCTCACGCTGCAATACACGCAGAGCAGTGCGGCGAACATCCAGGCCAAGCCGATCCGTCCCAGCACGCTTGCTATGCGCAACGAGGAGAAATTGAGCTCGAACAACCCGTTATAAACCATTCCCAACAGGGCAAGAATCAGTCCGCGGCGGAAAATCCGGTCCAGAATCCGTTTTCTGCCGAATCCGCGTGCACGCTGTTTGGCCAGCGAGAAGGGGAACGCCACGCCTGCGATAAAAAGAAACAGAGGAAAGATCGTGTCTTGAATCGTTAGTCCATTCCACGCCGCATGCTGCATCTGCGACGCAAGCATATCGGTAAAAGATCCGGGCCACAGTGCGCACAACGAGGTCACGAGCCCTGAAAAGCCCATAATAAAGAACATATCGACCCCCCGCAGGGTGTCCAAAGATAAAAGTCGTCTGTTCGGGTTCATCATCGCAGTATATTTAGCACCGGTAGACCGATTTATTCGCCCGTTCCATCGAAGAAATAGGAGGCGTAGCGATAGCCGCATTTGTCGTAAAGTTTCCGGAATACCGTCATGCGCCGGGTGAAATCCCCGAAATCGCGGCGGTCGCAGGCCCATCCCACCTCCGCTAATGCGGCCAGCCGCGGCAAGGCCATATGCTGTGCATGGGCAAAAGAAGCGATATATTCCGTCCATATATTCCCTTGTACTCCCTGAATACAGGATTGTTCCGCTGAAGAAAGACGGTCATAGGGATCGAACGAATAAACCTTACGAACCGGCACGTAACCGCCGATACCGAGTGGTTCGAGGCGCTCCGGCTCCTGCGTCTGAAAATAATCGAGATAACAATGCGTGTTGGGGGTCATGATCACCTGATTCCCGGCCTTGGCAGCGGCAACGCCGCTATCGGCACCGCGCCACGACATAATCGTAGCCGTCTTTGAAATCCCTCCTTCGAGTATTTCGTCCCACCCGATCAGATTGCGCCCCCGGGCGTTGAGCCATTTTTCAATCCGATGGACAAAATAACTCTGCAATTCGTTTTCATGCTCTAACCGCTCATTACGGATACGCTGCTGACAGGCGGGACAGCTCGTCCAACTCTGTTTGGGACACTCATCCCCGCCGATATGGATATATTCCGAGGGAAACAGTTCACACACCTCTGCAAGCACGTTCTCCATGAATTCGAACGTCGAATCCTTGCCCGCGCAATAAACTTCCGGGAATACACCCCATCGCGTCCGTACCATATACCCCTCACCGGCACACCCCAGCCAGGGATAGGCCGCCAGTGCCGCCGAGGCATGTCCCGGCATTTCGATTTCAGGGATGACCGTAATGAACCGTTCGGCCGCATAGGCTACGACGTCACGAATTTGTCGCTGCGTATAGTATCCTCCCGAAGGTATGCCGTCGTAGATATTCGTATTGCGTCCAAGGACTGTTTCGGCACGCCGTGACCCCTCTTTCGTCAATCCGGGATAATGCCTGATCTCGATACGCCATCCCTGGTCGTCGGTCAGATGCCAGTGAAAACGGTTGAGTTTGTGGAGCGCCAATATGTCGATGAACGTTTTGATCTCGTCAACCGTGAAGAAATGACGGCAGCAGTCGAGCATGGCGCCGCGATAAGCGAAACAAGGTTCATCCTCCACATGCACTGCCGGAAGTCGCATGCCATACTGCGAGATAAGTTGACGCAAGCTCTGCAATCCGTAGAAGAGTCCCGAAGGGGAACCGCCCGTCACGGCGACACGCCCTTGGCCGATGTCGAGCGAATAGGCCTCCGCCCTGAGCGCCGGATCGATCCCGAGTACGATGCCGCTTTCGGAAATTCCGGAAACTTTCAGCCGAAGTCCATGTTCCCGGCAAATATCCCGCACGAAGAGTTCCGCGACACTCCGCAACGCTTTAGCCCCGCCGGGTACAGCGATCCGCGATCCGGCGGAGAGCACCGCTCCTTCGCCAGTTGCGTAAGCGATGTGCTGAGGCATGGGAACGATCGCGGGAGAATCCGCCGCTCGGGTTTCCGTAAATGAAACAGCAAGCGCCATGACGGCAAAAAAAACATTTTTCATATCGGTATGTTTTAGAACGGTTTCAGGGAATGTTAGGGGTGTCCCACACCCGGGTTTCCACGCATCGGACGAACAGGGTCTCCGTACCCATACGGATCCGGAAATCGCCCTTTTCGAGCCGCCAGCGACCGTCATAACCGACAAACGCCAGATCGGATGCCGGTATCGAAAGCGTCACCGTACGGGTTTCGCCCGGTTCAAGGGAGATCTTCTCGAAATTGCGCAGCCGGATCACGTCAGGCGTCAGGCTTGCCACCAAATCGCTCGACCAGAGCAATACGGCCTCCTTGCCCGCGCAGTCGCCTGTATTGGAGATATCGACCGTGAACGAAAGCGTATCTCCGGCCCGAAATTCCGTAAGGTTAGCCCGCAGATTTCCGTATTCGAATGTAGTGTAACTCAATCCGTGGCAGAAAGGCCATTGCACGTCCATCACGGCATCGTAGTTGTATTCGCCCTCCATCGTACCCCTTTTCTGACAGGGTTTGTAGTCATAGGTGGCCAACGCATCGGGCCAGCGCGGATAGGTAAAGGGAAGCCGGGCGCTGAAGTTCGCATCCCCGGCAAGCAGATTGGCCAGTGCGTCACCCCCGTAATTGCCGGGCAGCAGGATATCGACGACAGCCTGCGCCAACGGCTCTATATCGCCGATCAGACGCGGCCGTCCCTCGTTCAACACCAATACGAGGGGTTTCCCCGTAGACGCCAGTTCGCGGACCAGTTTTTTCTGGTTTTGCGACAAGTTCAGATCATTCATGTTGCCCGGAGTTTCACAATAGGAGTTCTCGCCGATGCAGACGACAATCACGTCTGCATCGGCCGCTGCCGAGACTGCTTCGCCGATTCCCCGCACACGCTCCACCTGCCAATTCTCCGAGGGGGTGCCGTATTCTACGCCTGGAATCCAGGTAACATGATCGAATTTACGCGCCAAGGCCTCGTAAATCGTATTGTAACGATCTGCAAACTCATCGCAACGCTCACCCTGCCAGGTGTAAGACCAGCCGCCGTTGAGACAGCGCATGGAATTGGCATTGGGGCCGGTGAGCAGGATACGCGCCGACTTCGGGAGCGGTAGCAGACCTCCGTCGTTTTTGAGCAGCACCTCCGACTCTTCGGCAGCTTGCAAAGCCACGGCGGCGAATTCATCACTCGCGAAACGATCGAACTTCGAAGTGTCCGGGAACGGCTCTTCGAACAGCCCGATGCGCATTTTCAACCGCAAAATCCGACGAACGGCATCATCGATGCGTCTTTCGGAAACCAGCCCTTCCTCGACCAGTTCACGGAGATAGACGCAGAAATCCCGGTCCAAAGGGACCATGGCCATATCGATCCCGGCATTTATAGCGATCCGAACCGCATCCTTGCGGCTCTCGGCGATATGATCCCGCTCATATAGATTGTAAATATCATTCCAATCCGTAACGATCACCCCGTCCCAGTTCAGTTCTTCCTTCAACCACCCCGTGAGCAACTCGCGGTTGGCATGAAAGGGCATACCGTCGTTGTTGGACGAGTTGACCATCAACGACAGCGCCCCGGCCCGGATACATTCGAGAAAGGGGGCAAAATATTTTTCGCGCAGGGCGTTGCGCGTAACGGACGAAGGCGTTCGGTCCTTGCCCGACACGGGGACGCCGTAGGCCATGAAATGCTTCAAACAAGCAGCCACCCGAT
Organism: Alistipes sp. HGB5; assembly: GCF_000183485.2. Taxonomy (NCBI): domain Bacteria; kingdom Pseudomonadati; phylum Bacteroidota; class Bacteroidia; order Bacteroidales; family Rikenellaceae; genus Alistipes; species Alistipes sp. HGB5. Next base: position 104,029 of record NZ_AENZ01000086.1, read on the forward strand.
ACATCCCGATCCGATTGGGATCATCGCCCTGCAAACCGCGCACGGAAGCCGCCGCCAACCGGGAATTGACACAAACATCCTCTCCGTAACTCTCCCACATCCTCGACCATCGGGGATCGCGTCCCAAATCCATCACCGGCGCAAAATTCCACGGAATGGCACAGGCACGGGTTTCATAAGCCGAAATCTCCGACGAACGGCGCATCAGTTCACAGTTCAGCGCGGCACCCATGTTGATCCCCTGCGGAAAAAAGGTTGCACCGCGGGTGTAGGAAGCACCGTGCATTTGATCGACACCGTAAATGCAGGGAATCCCCAGGCAGTCGAGCGAACGACGCTGAATCCTACCGATAATCTGCGTCCATGCCTCCCGGGACTGCGCCTCATCGAACGGTACGTTGAGAATCGACCCGACTTTGTAATGTCCGATGACCGTATCGAGCAGCTCATCGCTGATGAACGGATGCCCGGAATCATTCATATCGGTCACCATGCTGACGGTCAACTGACACATTTGGCCGATTTTCTCTTCAAGCGTCAGGCGGCCGAGTATCTTTTCAATCCGGGTTTCGATCTTCGCGTCGGGCCGGATAGCGGGCGGCACTGCTGCAAACAGCGCATTGCAGCCCATACAAATCAACAAACAAGCTATTATTTTCATTGCATCAGAATTTGAGTCGTCGCAGGGGCTCCTGCGGTTTCAGTACGTCATGCACCTTGCGCTCGGAAGCTTTGGCGACAAAAGGCAGCCGCTGGACAATGTCGTCGGCAGAACGCCCCAGTTCGGCCATATAGCGCCCCGAATCGACGACAAACGCCGAAATACGCTCGTCGAACGAGGCCAGATCGGCAGCCGCGAAACGAAGGGTCAGCGCCTGCGACTCCCCGGGCTGCAATTCCCGGCTTTTGGCAAAAGCCCTCAATTCGCGCACGGGCTTCGGCAGCGCCCCTTGCGGGGCTGCAACATAAAGTTCAACGACCTCCCGTCCGGCGCGCGAACCTGTATTGGTTACACGGAGCGTTACCGCATAATCCGTCCCGGAACGCCTGACGGCCGCATCCGTCCACTCGAAGGTCGTATACCCCAAACCATAGCCGAAAGGATAGGACACCGCCTCCGGAGCATGGGTCGAGAAATAGCGGTAACCCACCCAGATATCCTCCTCGTAACAAGTGAATCCCAGGTTTCGCAGGTGCCGTTCCGGGGCGTCGTCGGCCCAATCGCCGCAGCGCCCCCGATAGTCGAGCGGAAAATTCTTCGATGACGGATGATCCGAATAATCCGCCGGAAAAGTCATCGGCAGCCTTCCCGAAGGCGATACGCGGCCGCTCAAAACATCAGCCATGGCATTCCCGGCTTCCAAACCTCCCTGCCAGGCCAACAAGATAGCGTCGGGAAGTTCCTTCCACGACATGGTTTCGATCACGCCGCCGATATTGAGCACCACGACCACCTTCTTACCCGCGGCATGAAACGCCGAGCAGACCGATTCGAGCAGTTCCCGTTCGGCTTCCGTCAGGTAGAAATCCGATGTAGGACGATCGTTGTATTCACCCGAATTGCGGCCTAAGGCAACGATGGCCGCATCGCTGTCCGCCGCACGCGAAGCGATGAATTCCGGCGTCAGCGTCGTTTCGGGGACAAACCACTTTTCGCCCAAATAACGCAGGGCGTTCTGCTCCGCGAGCAGTGCCTCACCGAAAGACATGTATTTTGCATAGAGATCTGCCGTACGGGTGTTAAGCCGGAATCCGGCGTTGCGCAAACCTTCGTCCAAATCGACCGTATAGGCTTTGTTGACGTGTCCGGCGCCCGTACCTCCGGCAATGCAGTCATAGGCATTGACTCCGAACACCGAGAGATTACATCCTGCGGCAAGTGGTAAAGCAGCGCCTTCGTTGCGGAGCAAAACCATGCCTTCCGCTGCCACCTGACGCGATACGGCAGCATGTGCTTCCAAGTCGGGAGTCTCCGACACGGCTTGTTTCCGGAAACGGGGCGTCCGCAGAATATATTCGAGTACACGGGTCACACACCGGTCAACATCCGCCTCGGCGAGTCTCCCGCTGCGCACCGCTTCTACAATCTCTCTCGCCTGAGCCGGTTCTCCCGGCATCATCAGGTCGTTGCCGGCATGTACTTGTGCCACGGTGTTACGTTTTCCGATCCAGTCCGACACGACAAGACCTTCGTAGCCCCATTCGTCGCGCAGAACAGAGGTCAGCAACTCGCGGCTCTCCTGCGTATAAGGTCCGTTGATACGATTGTAGGACGACATGACCGTCCACGGACGCCCCTCCTTGACGGCGATCTCGAATCCTCGCAGATAAATCTCACGCAACGCACGTTGCGACACCCGGGCGTCATTCTGTAAGCGCATCGACTCTTGGTTGTTGGCCGCAAAGTGCTTGACCGAAGTCCCTACGCCTTGCGACTGAATGCCCCGCACCATCGCCGCGCCGCATTTGCCGCTCAGCAACGGGTCCTCGGAATAATATTCGAAATTGCGGCCGCAGAGCGGATGGCGGTGGATGTTCATACCCGGACCGAGAATCACGTCGCAGCCATATTCGAGCACCTCGTTACCCATTGCTGCGCCACAGCGTTCAATAGCCGCCTCGTCCCAGGTCGAGGCGAGCATCGTGCCGATCGGAAAAGCCGTACAGAAATAAGTCCGTGCATCTCCTGCACGTTCCGGATCGATACGAAGGCCCGCAGGACCGTCGGCCATCACCGTTGTCGGAATGCCGTAGGATTCCAAAGAGCGGGTAGTTCCGGCCGAACCGGGAACTGTTTTCAACGTGCGGCCCGTTACAGCGCCCTCGCCAGCGTAACCCTCCATTGAGGTTCCCACCAGCAGGCCGGCCTTCTCCTCAAGGCTCATAGCCGCAACGATCTTCCGGACCGGAGCCTCGCCCAACCGGGGCTTTGCAGACGGAACCGCCACGACCAGCGTCACGGGAAACAAAAACAGTGCGATCAGTAGTTTTTTCATAAAGTATCGATTAACGGTCTGTCGAGGCGTATACCTCGGGAGTATTCAGATAAGTATAGTAATTATCGACATTGCGGCGGGCATCGACATAGAGTTCCGTCATGGTCCCCTCCATCCTGCCTGCGACAAAGAGCGCCGCCCGGACGGTTGTCCCCGCTTTCACGACAAAAGGCCCGTCGTAAAGGTCTGATCCGGGAACCGGGGCCGTACCGTCCAAAGTATAGCGTACTTCGGCGGGATATTTCTCCGTGTCGAGCGTCACCCGGGCCTTTTTGCCTTCGGAAAGCATCTGAGCCGTAATCACAACGTCGTCGCTCAATGGAAAAGCATTGATTCCCCGCGCATGCAGCAACGATACATGAACATTGATACGACGACGGAAATCATTCCACTCACATCGCTCCCGGGGAGTCCAGGCAAGTTCGGAAACAGCCAGCAAACGCGGGAAAATCATGTATTCCAAATGTTTTTCCGTTTCTATAAACTCGGTCCATGTGCAACCCTGTACCCCGATGACGTGCTCTTTGCCGCCGTCATAGATATATTCGACCGAATCCGGCGAAACGAATTCACCGCGAATTATCGATTCATTGTCGGCCGCCTTTGCAGGGGTATCGGGGACGGGATGAAAACCGTACATCTTCCGAATCGGCGAGAAACCGCCCATCGCGCGCGGCTGTGTATGAGGATCGGCCTGATACCAGTCGAAATAGAGGATCTCGCCCGGCGACATGACCACATCGTAACCGCGGTTGGCCGCCTCGATGCCTCCTCGCTGCCCCCTGTAGGAAATTACCGTAGAGGTGGATCGCAGGTTGTTCTTCAGGATTTCATCCCATCCGATCATCGTGCGTCCGTGTTCCGCCAGAAACTTTTCGGCGTGTTCGACCAGATAGCATTGCACCTGGTCCACTCCGCCCAACTCCCTGGCCAGATGCCGGCATCTGGGACAGCTCTTCCAAGCTGTCCGGTCGGCCTCGTCGCCGCCGATATGGATGTATTTCGAGGGGAACAACTCCAGAACCTCGGTCAGGACCTCGTCCATAAATTTCAACGACAGCGGATTGCCGACGCAAAACTCGCCGGAAGTATAGGCCCGGCCCGAGCAGCAGAGCTCCGGATAAGCTGCGAAAACCTCGTCGGAGTGCCCCGGGAACTCAATTTCCGGAATCACCTCGATGAAGCGTTCGGCAGCATAGGCAACGATTCTGCGAATTTCCTCTTTCGTATAGTAACCGCCATAGGCCCCCGGTGTGTCCTCGGGTACATAATGCCTGTCGCCGTAACTCCACCATTCGAGCCAGTCGGACTCCGTACGGAATGCTCCCAGCCGGGTCAGCAGCGGATAAGCGTCGATCCTGATGCGCCAGCCGCCGTTATCCGCCAGATGGAAATGAAATTTGTTAAGCTTGTACCGTGCCATTTCATCGAGGAGCCGGAATATCGTTTCAACGGGGAAAAAGTGCCGCGAAACATCGAGATGAATACCCCGATAACCGAAACAGGGATTATCGATGATTTCCACGCAGGGAATCCCCTGTGCGGTCGCCAACAGGCACAGCGTCTGCCGGCCGTAGAACAGTCCCGCGGAATCCAGGGCCGTAAGGTCAATGCCCCGGCGAGTCACTTTCAGCCGGTAACCCTCCGGACGAATCTCCGGAGCCGAAGGATCGATTCGGCAGGCAACGTACCCATCGCCTGCACGCTCCACGAATCGGGCGCTGTCCGTTTCAAAGTAACCTCCCGTAAAGGTTGCCTCCTGCGGCATCGGCACCAGAATCATTTCGCCGACAGATCTCCGGCAGGCAGTGCCGAAGAACGAAAGAGCGACAATGGAGATTGCAAAAATGAGTTTCATAATCATATCCTATGGATTGAGCCGATTCCATCCACTCTGCCGGGACAAAATCTACCGGGTACGAAAATACTCCTGACATGGATCATGCAGGTCGAATTTTTACCGAAAAACGGTTGTAGGCCCGCTTCTGCGGACAATCAAGCGATTTTATCGCCTTTTTCGTTCAGTCTGTCGATAAATTCCTTGGGAGAGAATCCGAATTTCTTTCTGAAGCACGTACTGAAATATTTCGGGTCGTTGAATCCGGAAGCATAGGCCAGATCGGCAATACGCATCTTCTTCTGCTCTTCGAGCAAATGATAGGCAGCACGCAGTCGCACGTCAATGATGAATGCAGCCGGAGTCAACCCGGTGAGCGATTTGAGTTTTTCGGTAAGAATCGTACGCGACATATTCATTTCACGGGTAAAATCGGCCTGTGCAAATTCGCAATCGTCGATATGCGCATTGACGCACGCCATAGCCTGACGCATGAACTTTTCGTCCATTGAAGTATACTCCAGTTTCTCCACCTCAAAAACCGGCTGATTACGGAAATGCAGGCCCCGAACCTCCAATTTCCGGAGTTGATTGACAATCTGGGCGTAGAGCAACTGCAGGTTGAAGGGCTTGGTGACATAGCCGTCCGCCCCTGAATTATACCCTTCAATCCGGCTTTCGTCGGCATTTTTGGCCGTAAGCAGGATAACCGGAATATGACAGTATTCGAAGGTCTGCTTGATCCGTCGGCACAATTCGATACCGTCCATGCCGGGCATCATGATATCCGAAACGATCAGATCGACCGGCTGTCGGGACAATATACGAAGCGCTTCTTCTCCGTCGGATGCCGTTTCAATTCGGAAATAGGGCGCCAAAAGATTGGAGATCAACAAGAGCAGTTCTTCGTTGTCATCGACGACCAACAGCGTATGGTCAGTGCGTGTGCGGGAGGGGGTATCGGTCATCGCCGCATCGGGCTGCACCGGAACGAATTCTCCGGCCCCTTCGTAAATTTTTTCCGCGGCATCGTCTCCGGTATCATCGTCGATCTCCTCTTCGGTATAAGCATCTCGACCTATGGGTAGCGTGATTCGGAAACAGTTGCCGTCCTGCTCGTCGCTCGACACCCGGATTGAACCTCGGTGGAGGTCGGTGAGATCCTTGACCAACGACAGACCGATACCGGTTCCAATCGTATGGTGTTTCCGGTAATTGCCGTCGTAAAACCGGCGAAAAAGTCCGTCGATAGTCTGCTGGGTCATCAGTTCGCCGCTGTTGGCGACCGAAATGCAGACCGAACAGTCGTCTCCGGTTTCGATCCGGATGATAATTTCACCCTTGTCGGGCGTGTATTTTGCCGCATTGGACAGCAGGTTGTAGACGATCTTATCGAGTTTGTCGGGATCGAACCAGCCGTCGACCTGTTCCGACGAAGCACGGAAATAGACCTTGAGCTGCTTTCGGGCCACAAGCGGGGCAAAAGCTTCCACACACCGGCGAACGAATCCGACGACATCGCCATGCGAAACACGGATTTTCAGATTCCCGCTCTCGACTTTCCGGAATTCGAGTATCTGCTGAATCAGTCGCATCAGCCGCGTCGCATTGGCCGACATGACACCGTAAAGAGTCTGATTGTCCCCTGTGCCGTTGTTCAGGTTCTGGAGCGAAGTAAGAATAATCGTCAGCGGAGTCATCAGTTCGTGAGTGACGTTGGTGAAAAACTGCAATTTGGCATGATTCAGTTCTTCGGTTTTTTGTCGCTCCAACTTCGAAATCTGCACCTCCTGACGCAGCCGGAGCCGGTAGCGCAGGAACCGCACGACCCCATAGGCGAGCACCAGCAGCAGCACGGAATAGATCGTCCAGGCCCACCACGAAAGCCACGGGGCGGGGAGTATCCGCACTGTGAGCGTCCGCTCGTTGCTGCTCCACACGCCGTTTTCCCCGGCAGCCTGCAGACGGAATGTGTAGGTTCCCGGTGAAAGATTGCTGTATGAGGCGAAACGGTGGTGCGAATCGGCCGTAACATACTCCTTATCAAATCCGTCGAGCCGGTATCTAAAAATATGATCGCGCGGATTGGCATAGGAGAGCATCGAGAATTCGATGAAGAAGTTGTTCCGGTCGTGCGTAAGCGTCACGGCATCCGTGTAATCGATATCCCGGAGAGAGATGCGCGATCGTTCCCGTGCGGGAATGGTCCGTAACGAACGATTATGCACCTTGAAGTCTGTGAGCACGATCGGCAGTCTCGTCTGGTGGGGCTGCGTGCGATTGCCGGTGAATATCATCAGCCCATTCGATCCTCCGAAAGCAATGCGTCCGTAATCGACCTGCGCCGAAGCGTTTCGGTTGAAGAAGAACGACTGCATGTCGGCCGATATAATATAGGTATTGATATGCTCGGGATTGCCCAGGCTGTCCGGCGAAAAGGAAAAGACCGAATTATTCGTGGTAATCCACATCCGGCCGTTTTCATCCCGGGCAATATTGCCGATACCTTTGTTTTCCAGATTCGGGAAAGCCGACACGGCCTTAAAGCTCCCTTCCGAAGGAATACGGACCGCAAG
>NZ_AENZ01000085.1:0-1858 GCF_000183485.2 Alistipes sp. HGB5
TTATGCGCCCACTTTTCAACGGAGTCAGGATAACTGCTATCAGAAGCGACGAGAGAAATATTTTGATGAACTGTTTCATGGTTTTTATGCGTAACATACACCCCAACATTTTTCTGCCCAAAACATTCCGCACCCACGGCCGGGTTCACAATCTTCTACATGACAATTATACGACGCATAAGGATGATAGCAAGATAGCACTCCGTGTGCATCACCGCAGTTACATGTTTTCCGACCTATATCCTCACTGCGAGTTTTTGCTGTAACGAAATAAGTCGCTGGAATTTTCTTATTGGAGGATAAAAGTTGAGGGGTATAAACTAAAGAATAAATTATTTCTTGATTCCATTTTAATACTTCTAATCCATAATTTATCCATTTGTATAACTTTATATAAGTAATATCGTCTATATCTCCTTCAAGTACATCAATACTCAAAAAAGAAATAAGTGTTTCGATGTGAGCCTTTTCTTCATCTGTCCACGTCAGGGTTAATGCATTTTGCAGTTTGTGCATCCATAGACTTAATTTTTGTTCTGAGGAAAAAGCCCGATATACTCCCCGTTGGTACTCTAAGTCGTTTATTGCCTGCCATGAACCTGCCTCCATATCCTTTATTTGTTGCATGTTTTTTATAACCTGCATGTTGATAGCGGGATCGCAGCTATATACCAATTCATGTTTTTGACATGAGGTCAAAAATATTAGGGATACTAAAAAAAAGAAAAACATCTGGTTTTTCATACTCATATTTTTTAAGATTAGCGAATTTCACCGGCAACTCTCAACAGTACGACATCATTCTCGGCATTTGTCTTAATAAATACGGATTTGTTAAAAGTGCCCGATTGTGCGCGTAGATCCGCCTTAATGATCAGTTTGCCTGTTTGATTCGGCAGTATCGGTGCTTTAGGGTATTCGACCGATAAACATCCGCAGGATACATCCGCTTTTAAGATCACCAGAGGGACTGTCCCGATATTGGAGAACTCGACCTCTATTGGAATATTCGGGATTTTCTTTCTGTTGATTTTTCCGAAGTCGAACCGATTGTTAGGCAGATGAAGATAGGCTCCTTCAATATTATGGGGAAGCGAGTCATATAAAGGGACATTTGTCGCCTGAATTTCAACACTACGGGGATTATTTGTGCTTGTGCAACAGGTACAACTACAGATTAGCAGAATAAAACAAATGCATTTTTTCATAATAAAAACCGGAAAAATGGAAAATTTGCAATAAGTGACGCTCGGTATATTAAAATGTTGATAACAAAAGTATGGATATATTAATTGGATTATCACGCATAAATTAATCGAAGTTGATACTAACTTAATGTTTTAAATTTTGACTTAGTATATTAACTATTTAATATGTAGCGATTTGAACCGTTCGTTTTTGTGCGGGTGCAGCACGGGATGTTCGAGTTGAGGGTGGGGCTGACCGTAATATTTCCATACATTTGCATAACCTAAATTTCGTTTGTTATGAGATTTCTGCTTTTCTTGAATTTTCTCTTCTCCGTTTGTTTGCTTTCCGCTTGCATGTCCCGTCGTAGTGCAGAGGTAATCGAGGCGCTTGAGCTTGCCGGGCGGAACCGCTCGGAATTGGAACGTATACTTGACCATTATGCAGCGTGTGAGGCGGATAGTCTGAAGTTGCGGGCGGCAGAATTCCTGATTGCCAATATGCCCGGACATCAATGCATATATGGTCCGGAAGTCGATTCGTTCTTTTGTGAGATCGACTCGCTGCTGGATTGTGAAGTCAGTGACTCTTATCCGATTGTGGTGGGATTAAACGAAATTGCGGATCGGCATGCTCCACTGGAATCCGTCATACGTAACGGTATCGAAGT
>NZ_AENZ01000084.1:0-59622 GCF_000183485.2 Alistipes sp. HGB5
CTCAGCTCCGCGCCTTCGCGCACCGTCCAGCGGCCCAGATAGCTGCGGTTTTCAGCCCGCAGCGTGGTTTTCTGCTCCACGGAACGCAGCCGCAGGGTGAGGTTCTCCTCCGAAGAGTCGTCGTTGTCGCGGTATTTGAGGTTGCGGTTGTTCAGGTAAGTGTGGCTCAGCGTGACGGTCTGCACGTGACGGCCCGCATAGTGCCGCCACGACGCGCCGACGGTAAAGGTCTCCTGCCGAATCCGGGGCAGGTAGCTCAGCAGGTATTCGGCGTCCTCGCCCTCCTCGTCGAGGTTGAGTTTCATGTTGTCGAAGCCCGCCAGCCCCAGCACCGTCAGTTCGTCGCGCTCCGAAAAGCGCGTCTTGACCTTGAACTGTCCGTCGATATAGTTGGGCAGGAACGGCAGGCCGATCATCTTGAAGAGCAATTGCAGGTAGGACTGCCGCAGCGAAAAGAGGTAGGAGGTTTTCCCGCCGATATGTCCGCTGCCGCTCAGCCCGACCTCCGACGCACCCAGCGTCGCCTTGAAGGTCTGCTTTTCGGGATTCCCGTCCCGCAGCCGGAAATCCAGCACCGAACTCAGCGCCCCGGAACGGTCGGCCGGGAAAGCGCCGGTGTAGAAGCTGATTTCGCGGATCAGGTCGGCATTGACGATGCTCACCGGACCGCCCGTGGCTCCCTGCGTGGCGAAATGGTTGATATTAGGGATCTCGATGCCGTCCATGTAGAATTTGTTCTCCGAGGGACCTCCGCCGCGCACGATCAGGTCGTTGCGATAGCCCACGGGCGAGAACGACACGCCGGGATAGGAGCGCACGATGCGCGATACGTCGCGGTTGGCGCCGGGACTCTTTTCGATCTCCCGCAGGCCGATCACCTGCAATCCGACGGGACTTTCGGCCGTGGCCCGGAACGGCGAAGGCACAACGGTCACGGCTTCGAGCTGCGTGGCGTCCTCCTCCAGCTCGATCTCGATAAAGGGCGTGGCCGCCGACACGATGTATTCCGGCGTAACGACGCTTTTGTAGCCCACCGACGAAGCCGACAGGCGGTGAATGCCGGGCCGTACGCGCCGGAGCGTAAAGTGTCCGGCGGAGTCGGTCGAGACGCCCTGCTGCTCCTGCCCGACCGGCACGACCGCCGCATAGGCCACGGGGCGCCGCGTCAGACGGTCGATGACGCGGCCGTTTACGGGATAGCCGCTCTCCGGCGTTCCGGCCGCCGCCCGCGTGCAGGCAAGCAGGGCAGCGAAGGCACATATGATTCGTAATCCGAGAGACATCATATGGCAAAAGTACAAAAAAAGTACAAAACCGTTCCGGTTTTCCAGCGGCTTCGCCCGGCAAATTCCCCGGCCGGTCCGCGAAGACTCCGCGGACCGGTTCCGCACGGCGCTCGCTCCAATAAAAAAGCCGTTTTTACCAACCGGAGGTTTCGAACATTATTAATTCGATAAGCGAACAAACCGCAGCCAAGAAAAAAATCGGCGGTTTTCTTGGCCGCTCCGCAAAACGTATTATTATATTTATATATAATAATAAAACCGCCTGCAACTTTTTCCGCCGGAAAAACACCTTGAAAAATTTCACAAAAAGCTTGTATTTCAGCATATTATCTTTTACCTTTGCAAAACCATTACGACAGTGCCCGTCACTGCCGCGCCGTGCAGCCCCGTTCTTTTCGGAGGGTGTACCGGTTTTTCGACGCAACACCAGACAGACCACATTCCGAACCGGACAAACCGGTGAAATTGCAGCGCACGACACACGCTGTCCTCCGGTCGGTTCCATATATTTTCGGAGGTCTGTGGCCGAAAATGTCTCACCAGTCGATTTATATAAAAATAAAAAGTTATGAGAAAGCAACATTACACAGCCGAAATTCCAGTTTCCAATCCCTACAACATCGCCGCGTTCGAGGATCTGGTATCCAATATCCAAGCGGGATACAACGAAGAAAAACGACTGAAGAACGCGGCTTTCGAATTCATGATCGACCGGGGGATTTATCTGGAATTTCACGAATGGCTGCACGCTCCCGAACACAAGGAGCACGGCAGCGACGTCATGGGGCGCCTGCGCATGTACATGACGGGCAACAGGCTGACGAAAATTTTCAGCCGGTAACGACCGTAAGACCGGATTCCGATACGACGCAACCGAGGCTCCGGCTCACACAGGACGAAAAAACCACTCCCAGACAGGGAGTGGTTTTTTCAAATCGGAAGGACGACTGCTTCCGGTCACTGCAGATAGACCCCGATGTTTCCGCTGATCTGCTGCAGCGATATTTCGCAGAGCTTGGTATTGTACTGCGCCGTGAGGATGCGCTCCTCGGCGTCGAGCAGGCTCTTCTGCGCCTCGCGCATCTCGATGCCGGGCAGATCGCCCAGCAGGTAACGCTCCATGGCGATCTCGTAGTTCTCGCGGGCGGCGATCAGATTCTCGGTTTCGAGCTGGATCACTTCGAGGTTGTTGCGGTAGGCCTGCCAGAAATTAGACAGATTCGCCATGAGCGACTGCTCCAGCTGCTGACGGGTCAATTCGGTGTTTTCGATCGTGATCCGGGCGTTGCGTTGCTCGCGGCGGCGGTTGCCGTCGAAGATCGTGAATCCCAGCTTCACCCCGGCGTTCAGCCCCAGCGTACCGCGCGACTGAGTGGCGCCGTTGCCGAACCGGTTGTAGGTGTATCCGTACCCGGCGGTCAGGTTCAGATAAGGGTAGAAGCGCGAACGGATGCTTTTCAGGTCCAGTTCGGCCAGCGTGTTGTCGTGCCCGGCCAGCAGCAGCGAAGCGTTCGCAGCGCGCGTTTCAGCCTCCAGACGATCCCATTCGAGTGTGCTGTTCACCTCGATCAGCGAATCGCAGATCGAAAGCCTGCCGTTGAGATCGTCGTTGGCCAGCAGTTCGTTGATGCGGATGCGCGATGCGGTCACCAGCTCGTGCTGGGACATGTATTTCGAACTGTCGGCATTGAAATCCACACGCGCCTGCAACAGGTCGAGACGCGAGAAGCTGCCGATCTTGAACCGCTCTTCGGTAATTCGCAACCGCTCGCGCGAGAGCTGCACCGCATAACGGAAATTACTCAGGCGCAGGGTCTGCTGCACATAATTATAATACTCGGCCGTAAGCGTGGCGACGAAGTCCTCGATCGTGATGCGGGTCCTGAGCGCCCCCATCTGCTGCAACTCCTGCAGCCGCTTGTAGTTGGTGCGGATGCGGAATCCGTCGAAAAGCGTCCAGTTCACCGCAACGCCGGCGTCGAAGGTCTGATCGTAAATGCCGTTTTCGGTCACGGCGTCCCCCTCGCGCGGGGTCGTGCGCTCGTTGTCCAGCGCCCCGCTGTAGCCGGCCGTCAGATCGACGCTCGGCAGCATCCCGGCGTTGGCCGCCGTCGCGTCGTTGTCGCTAATGCGCTGCTCGTTGCGTATGATGCGGACGTCGTAATTCTGCTCCAGTCCGAGCTCCAGACACCGCTGCAGGGTCATCGGCTCGCCGCACTCCTGCGCCGCGGCCGCTCCGACAGCCCCCGCGGCCAGAACCGTTAAAATCAGTCGTTTCATTTCGCGTTCTTTTTCGTTTTTCGGATCCGGTCGGTCGATACGTAACTGTAAATCGCCGGCACGATATAAAGGGTCAGCAGCGTCGAAACCACCATGCCGCCCACCACGGCGACACCCATGGCGATACGTCCCTGCGCCCCCTCGCCCGAAGCCATCGTCAGCGGCAGCAGGCCCAGAATGGTCGAAGCGCTGGTCATCAGAATCGGGCGCAGGCGCTGCAGCGAAGCCTGCTCGATGGCCTCCCGCTTGTTCAGCCCCGCATCCTGCTTCTGGTTGGCGAATTCGACGATCAGGATACCGTTCTTGGCGACCAGACCGATCAGCATGATGATGCCGATCTGGCTGAATATGTTCATCGTCTGCCCGTTGGCCGCCATGAACACCAGCGCGCCGGCAATGGCCAGCGGCACGGTCAGCATGATGACCAGCGGGTCCTTGAAACTCTCGAACTGCGCCGCCAGAATCAGATATATCAGCACGATAGCCAGCAGGAAGGCGAATATCAGGCTCGAAGAACTCTCGCGGAACTCCTTCGAATCGCCGGCCAGCGCCGTACGGAAGTCGTCGCCGAGCGTCTGCTCGGCGATACGGTCCATTTCGTCAAGCCCCTGCCCGATGGTCTTCCCCTTCGCCAGTCCGGCCGAAACCGTAGCCGACAGAAAACGGTTGTAGTGATAGAGCTGGGGCGGCGCGACGTTCTCTTCGAGCGTGATGAGGTTGTCGAGCTGGATCATCTCGCCCTTGTCGCTGCGCACATAGATCGACTTCAGGTCGGCGGGCTTGTTGCGCTGCTGGCGGTTGATCTCGGCCAGTATCTCGTACTGCTTGCCGTTCATGTAGAAGTAGCCCAGACGCTGGCCGCTGAGTCCGTACTGGAGCGTCTGCGCGATATTGCGCGTACTGACGCCCAGCAGGTTGGCCTTGTCGCGGTTGATCGCGATGCGGGCTTCGGGCTTGCTGAATTTCAGGTCCACGTCGGCCATCTGGAATACGGGGCTTTCGTAGACTTTCCGCATGAATTCCGGCAGCACCTCCTGCAGCCGTTCGATATTGGTCGCCTGCAGCACGTACTGCACCGGCATGCTGCCGCGCCGTCCGCCGAAGGTGCTCTGCTGCTGCACGAACGCGCGCGCCTTGGTCCTCGTGCGCACGGCGGCCGACACCTCCTCGGCGATCTCCATCTGCGTACGTTCGCGGGTCGCGATGTCCTTCAGAGCGATCTGCACGTTGCCGCGACCGCTGGAGACGCGCGCCGTCACGGCACGGGCTTCGGGCACGAGCGAATCGACGAGCCGGTTGATGCCCTCGGTATAGTCGCGCAGGTATTCGTAGGTCGCGCCCTCCGACCCGCGGGTGTTGATCGTAATCTGCGAACGGTCCTCCAGCGGCGCCATCTCGGCCGGAATGCTCCCCCACAACCACCCGATCAGGCCGATCATCAGCGCCACGAGCGGCAGGGCTATCCAGCGCCGCCGCAGGAACCCGGCCAGCGTGCGGCTGTAGAAATTATTGAGCCAGACGAAAAACGGCTCGGTCTTATTGTAGAACCAGCTCTGCTTCTCCTGCCGCACGAGCAGTTTGGTCGCCAGCATCGGAGTGATGGTCAGCGCCGCGAAGGTCGAGATGACCACGGCACCCGAAATCACCAGACTGAACTCGCGGAACAGACGCCCGGTCATGCCCTCCATGAAGACGATCGGGAAGAAGACCGCGATCAGCGTGATGGAGGTCGAAATGACCGCGAAGAAGATCTCCTTCGCCCCCTCGATACCCGCTTCCTTGGGCGACATGCCGCGCTCGATGCGGATGTAGATGTTCTCGGTCATCACGATGGCGTCGTCCACCACCAGTCCCACCGAGAGCACCACGGCCAGCATCGACAGCACGTTGATCGAGAATCCGGCCACATACATCAGGAAGAAGGTGCCGATCAGCGACACCGGAATCACGATACACGGGATCAGCGTCACGCGCCAGTTGCGCAGGAACAGGAAAATAATGATGATCACCAGCAGGAACGCCTCGTAGACGGTCTGTTTCACCTCGTCGATCGAAGCGCGTATGAAGCGCGTATTGTCGAATCCGTAATCGGTCACCACATCTTCCGGCAGGTCCTTTTTCATCGACTCCATGCGTCTGTAGACCTCGTCCGCGATCTCGATGTGGTTGGCTCCCGGCTGCGGCACCACCACGATGCCGACCATCGGAATGCCGTTCATCTTCATATAGCTGCGCGTATCCTGCGGTCCCAGCTCCGCGCGGCCCACGTCGCTCAGACGGATAATGCGGTCGGCGTCCTCGCGCACCACCAGATCGTTGAACTCCTGCGAGGTGTGCATCAGTCCCAGCGTGCGGATGGTCAGCTCGGTGGTGTTGCCCTCGATGCTTCCCGACGGCAGCTCGACGTTCTCCCGGTCGAGCGCGCTCTTGACGTCCGCCGGCGTGATGCCGTATCCGGCCATCTTGGCCGGGTCGAGCCACAGTCGCATCGAATAACGCTTCTCGCCCCATATCTGCACGCCGCTCACGTCGCTGATCGTCTGCAGCTGCTCCTTGACCGTCAGGTCGGCGATCTCGCTCAGCTCCAGCAGCGAACGCTTGTCGCTCTGAATGGTCACCATCAGGATCGGCGTAGCGTCGGCGTCGGCCTTGGTCACCGTCGGCGGGTCGCAGTCGCGGGGCAGGTAACGCTGCGCGCGCGACACCTTGTCGCGCACGTCGTTGGCGGCCGTTTCAAGGTCTACCGAAAGTTCGAATTCGACCGTGATGCGGCTCTGGCCCTGACTGCTGACGCTCGACATCGACCGGATGCCGGGAATGCCGTTGATATTCTGTTCGAGGGGTTCGGTGATCTGATTCTCGATCACATCGGCGTTGGCGCCCGGATAGGAGCACGTCACCGAGATGATCGGATTGTCCACGCTCGGAAACTCCCGCACGCCCAGATAGCTGTATCCGATAAAGCCGAATAACAGAATGATGATCGTCAGTACCGTGGACAATACGGGACGCCGGATGCTGAGTTCGGAAATATTCATACGGCGGCGGGATTATTCGACGACGTCGAGTTTGACGGGCAGATCGGTCCGCAGCTGCAGCGTGCCGGAGGTAATCAGCGTGTCGCCCACGTTCAGCCCCTCGATAATCTGAATGCTGGACTCGGTCCGCAGGCCGGTCTTCACCTCGACGGCCTGCGCCTTTCCGCCTTTGTAGAGATATACCTTGTCCACGCCCATCTCCGGCACGATGGCTTCGGTCGGCACGGCTATGGCGTCGGGAATGTCGTGCAGGCGGATTTTCACGGTCACGAAACGTCCCGGCAGCAGCGTTCCCCGCGTATTGGGATAGAGCGCCCGCACGGCCAGCGTGCGCGTGGCGATATCCACCTTCGATTCCTGCGCGTAGACCTCCGCCCGGAAGGTCTCGTTCCGGCCTTCGACCGTAAACGAAAGCGGCGTTCCCGGCCTGATCTGGCTGGCATAACGCTCCGGCACGAAGAGGTCGATCTTGAGCGGCGAAATCTTCGTCAGCTTGGCCACCACCACGCTGGGCGAGGCGTAGGCGCCCTCGCTGACGTTTCGCAGACCGATAATTCCGTCGAACGGCGCACGCAGCTCCGTCAGCGCGATATTGGCCTTGACGATGTCGATATCGGCGTTGAGCATCGCCAGCTCCGTACTGGCCTGCTCGTAGGCCTCCTGACTGACGGCGTCCTTTTCGAGCAGCGCGCTCTGGCGGTAAACCCGGTCCTCGGCCAGCTTGAGCTGCGCTTCGTAGCGCGACAGCTGCGCCAGCAGCGGTTTGTCGTTGACCTTGGCCAGCAGCTCGCCCTTGCGGACGATCGACCCTTCCTTGAAATTGATCTCGACGATCTTGCCCGAAGTCTCGAACGAGAGGTCCACCTCTTCGTCCGGCAGCAGGTTGCCGACCATCGTAATGCCGTCGGCGAGGGACTGCGGACGCACGACGAGTCCGTTCACGTTCAGAACGCTCTTCTTCCGGGGCGCGCTCACCGCGGCCGGATCGGCGTCCGAAGCGGAGGAGCCGGGGCCGAAGTGTCTGTAAACGCCCAGCACGGCACAAAATACGACGAGGATAACGGCCGTAACGATCCATTTCTTTCTTTTATTCATTGCAGCGAGTAAGGTTTGATTTCGGAGTCAGGGCAAAGATACGAAAAAAGCGCATGCAACTGCTATTCCCGACCGGCCCGATTGCGCTCCCTGCGGATAAAATCCGCAGCTTCCGGCCATCCGGCAGACATCGCAGAGGGCCAAACGGCAAAAATCGGGGGTGAAACGCCGCCGGCATTCCGCAAAACCGGGCATGCGCGCAGCCGGAAGCCGTACCATTCCGGTGCGAAAAATCACGACGCTCCGGACGCCCGAAACAGGGAATACGCCCCCCACCGCCGCCCTGCGGCAGCCGAAAGGCACAGAATTTGAACGACGAACCGCAAACAGAACACCGTGCCGCAAAGTTTTGCAAGAATCGAATCATTTCATTAGAAACCAAGACTTTCCGGACACGGACGTCGGTCCCGGAAAACATCCGATATTAAAAATTTAACGTATCGCAATCCCGTTTCCTGAAAAATTTATGTACTTTAGCCCCTGTTTGCAATTTACACACCCGGATAACACCCGGATTTTCGACCACACGACGAAAGAATGGACAAGCAACCGGACGAATTGATCTTGCAGAGCCTCCGGCAGGGCAGTTACGATGCATTCGATGCGTTGTACATGCGTTACGCCCCGCATGTGGAGGCGTTTGCCTTCTGCATGCTGAAAAACCGGAGCGAAGCCGAGGATCTGGCGCACGATATCTTTCTGAAAATCTGGGAAACCCGCGAGTCGATCGGCCGCATCAAATCGTTCCGCAGCTATCTGTTCCGGATGACCAAGAACGCCGTTTTCGACATCTTCGAACACAAGAGCGTGCAAACCCGTTACGAACAGCGGCTCCTGCACGTCGAGGACCTTCTGACGGACGACATTTCGACGAAGGTCGCCACCGAGGACCTGCTGATGATTATCGACATGGCCGTGGAGCAGATGCCTGAGCAGCGGCAGCGGGTCTTCCGCCTGAGCCGCTACGAAGGGCTTTCCCATCAGCAAATCGCACAAAAACTGGGCGTAACCCCCAAAACCGTCGAGTATCACATCCGCACGGCGCTCGCCGAACTGAAAAAAATCATCGGCGTCATCGCCTTCTTCTTCTGATTCTTCCGCCTCACGCCTCCCGGCAGACAAAGACGACACGAAAATTGTTGTCTTTTTTTATTTGCAAAAAAATTCAGATCCCGACTAGGGACGCCCCTCTTTTTCCCGTCATACTATTACAAACGCACAGAAAGAACGGACATGATAAAAAAGATAATACACACGTTCCTGCACAATCCGATGCCGGAACAGGTACAGCAGCAGTTTCGGACATGGTGCCTGAACAAGGAGCGCGCGGGCGAAAAGACCGACGCCTTATGGAAGGAATGGGAGCGGCTCGACCCGGCGTCCGTCCTTCCGGCGGACGAAAAGGCCTACCGCCGCAAGCTCGACCGGCTGCACCGCGAAATGACGCCTCCGGCCGCCCCGAAACGGGGGCTGTTCAGCATCACCCGCCGCACGGCCGCCGCTGCGGCCGCAATCGTCCTGCTGGCGATGTCCGTCGAATTCTTCGTCGTGAAACGTCTCTCGGCCGACACCACGACATGGCTGGTGACCGCCGAAAACAGCAAAGGCCGCTTCACGCTGCCCGACGGCTCGGTGGTATGGCTCAACGCCGACTCCCGGCTGGCCTACTCCGACCGCTTCACGGCTTCGGGCAGCCGCGCGGTCCGGCTCGAAGGCGAAGCCTTCTTCGACGTGAAACGCGACACGCTGCGCCCCTTCGAGGTGGAGATGGGCAAACTCCGGGTCAAGGTTCTCGGCACGCGCTTCACGGCCAGCCATATGCCGGCGTTCAACACGGAGGAGGTGACGCTCCTTTCGGGCAAAGTCGAGGTGTCGGGCTACCGCGCCGACCAGTCGGTCGTCCTCACCCCGGACCAGAGCTGCTCCTACGACGCCGGTTCGGGCGCGGTCGCCGTGCGCAACGTCGCGGCCAGCAACTATTGCAGCTGGACGGGCAACTCGATCATCTTCGACAACATGACGCTGGCCGACATCGCCGTCAATCTGGAGCACTGGTACAACATCCGCTTCCGGATCGACGAACGCATCGACACCTCCATACGCATTTCGTTCACCCTGCGGCCCGAAACCCTCGAAGAGACGCTCAAGATCATCGAAACGCTGACACACCTTCGCTGCCGCCAGATAGACAAACACTACGTAATAATACACAAATAACCAAGAAAACCGACCATGGAACGCAACACATGAACGCCGGGAGACCTCCCCGGATCTTCTTTCAAAGAAACTCAAGAAACTATCAATCAAAACTTAAAACTCAGTCATGAAAAAAGATGAACGCCTGAATTTTTCCGACCGGACACCCTCCGTGCGGAGACTTGTCGTGTCGCTTGTCCTGATGCTGCTGGCCGCCCTGCCGGCAGCGGCGCAGAACAAGAAAATCACCGTCGATCTGGACAACGTCCCGGTCCGGGAATTTATCAAAACCGTGGAATCGCAGAGCGGTTATACATTCGCGTATAACAACTCCGAAATCGACCTCACGCGCCGCGTGAGCGTCAAGGCGGCCGACGAAAACGTCGTAGACGTCGTCATCCGCGCGCTCAGCGCCCAGAACCTGACCGCCCGCATGGAGGGCAGCCGCATCGTCGTCAGCCGCAAACCGGCCGCCGCACGCGTACAGACGGCGCAACCCGTAAGGGGGGGGGTAGTGACCGGAACGGTCAAAACGATTTCGGGCGAACCCGTCATCGGCGCCAGCGTAATCGTCTTGGAGACCAACCGGGGCAACGTCACCGGTCTTGAGGGCGACTTCTCGGTCGAGGCCACGCCGGGCCAGACGCTCTCCGTCTCCTTCCTCGGCTACAACACGCAGCAGATAAAGGTCGGCAGCCAGACGTCGTTCGACATCACGCTGACCGAGGACAGCAAGCAGATCTCCGAAGTGCTGGTCGTCGGCTACACTCCGATGCGCAAGAGCGACTTTACGGGTTCGATCGCCAGCGTCAAGGCCAGCGAACTCTCCGCCACGACGCCCACCGTGGGACAGTCGTTAGTCGGCAAGGTCGCCGGCGTCGAGGTCCACCAGACCAGCGGCGCGCCGGGCGACGGCGTAACGATCCGCGTACGCGGCGTCAACTCGCTCTCGGCGAGCAGCGCGCCCCTTTACGTCATCGACGGCTATCCCGCTTCGGAGGACGTATTCATCAACCCCAACGACATCGAAAGCATCGACATCCTGAAGGACGCCGCTTCGGCCGCCATCTACGGTTCGCGCGGCGCGTCGGGCGTCGTGCTCATCACCACCAAGCGCGGCAAGGACGGCGAAGCCGCCAAAGTCAGCTACGACTTCTCGTACGGCATCCAGCAGCTCGACCACAAGGTGGACCTGCTGAACTCGACGCAGTTCCGCGACCTGCTGATCGACGCCCGCAACAACTCCTACCGCCTGCGCGCCACGGCCGCCGGCGTGTCGTGGAGTCCCTACGACGACAACACGATCCGCGCCGCCAAAGGCTTCTCGCTGGCCGAAGTGGGCATCCACCCGATGTTCTACGACTTCACGACCCGCACCCCCGTAACGCCGCAGTACGACACCGACTGGCAGGACGAACTCTTCTCCAACGCCGGCATCATGCGCCACAACGTGTCGGTCATCGGCGGCACGAAGGCCATCAAGTACATGGCCAGCGTCGGTTACATGGATCAGGACGGTATCATCGCACCGTCGAACCACAACCGCATCAACGCCCGCATCAACCTCGACGCCCAGATCACCAAGCGCCTGACGGCGAGCATCAGCTACTCGATGTACGACGCCAAGAACACCGTCGTACAGGCCGAGGGCCGCATGATCAACGACGGCGTGATCCAGAGCGCGCTGATGTACCTGCCCAACCTGCCGGCCTACGAGGAAAACGGCGATTACGCCCGCAGCGCCATGATCCGCATGAAGACGGACTGGGGCATGAACTTCCCCGAAAACCCGCTGGCGATCGCCAACGAGCTGGACATCAACGAGAAGATGTCGCGCCACAACCTCAATCTCAATCTGGTTTACGAGTTTCTCCCCGACCTCAAGCTCTCGGCCCGGCTCGGCCAGCAGTGGTACAACTACCGCTATTTCTATTACCGCCCGATGAGCATCGGCCGCGATGCCGCCCCCGCCTACAGCGAGGAGCTGCGCTCGTCGAACATCGCCCGCACGACCTCGACCTACGACGTGGACCGTCTGGGCGAGTTCACGCTCAGCTATAAGAAGAAGATCGGCCGCCACCACATCGACGCGCTGGCCGGCTACACCCTCCAGAAGAAGACCTACGACCGTCTGGGCGTCGAAGCCACGGGCTTCGCCGACGACCGCATCCACGAGGTTACGGGCCACGGCTCGAACGCCTCGGACATTTCGCTCTACAGCACCCGCAAGGCCGCATGGGCCATGATGTCGTTCCTGACCCGCGTCAACTACTCGTTCGACGACCGCTACACGCTGACCGGCTCGTTCCGCGCCGACGGTTCCTCGCGTTTCGGCATCGACAGCCGCTGGGGTTACTTCCCCTCGGTATCGGCCGGCTGGACGCTCTCGAACGAACCCTTCCTCAAGGATGCGCTCAAGGACGTGGCTTCGATCCGTCTGCGCGCCAGCTGGGGTAAGAGCGGCAACAACGACATCGGCAACTACGCCAGCCTCGCCGGCATCTCGTCGGGCAGCTACGCCTTCGGCCAGACTCCCGTATCGACGACTTACGAAGGCTCCTTCACCGACGCCGCGCTGGGCTGGGAAACCACCCGCCAGACTAACGTCGGTATAGATCTGGGCTTCTTCAACGGCCGCCTGAACGTGATCGGCAACTGGTACAACTCCATTTCGACGGACATCCTCTACAAATACCCGATCTCCTCGATCTCAGGCGCGACCTCGACGACGACCAACATGAGCGGCGCCAAGATCCGCAACCGCGGTTTCGACGTCCAGCTCGACGCACGCCTCTTGACAGGCAAGGTAAACTGGAACTTCAGCACCAACATTTCGGTCAACCGCAACAAGGTCGTCAGCATGGGCGGTCTGGACGACATCATCTCCACCACCGAACGCTCCGTAGGCTCCCACATCACCAAAGAGGGCAAGCCCATCGGCTCGTTCTACGGCTATCAGGCCGTAGGCATCATGTCGAAGGCCGACTATGCCAACGCCCTGCTCGACCGCGACGTCTACATCAAGAACGGCAACAAATTCCCTGAAGGCTACCAGCTCAAGGGTCCGGCCGTGGCTTCGTACGCCCTCGACAACCTCTCCTACGGCAATGCCATCTGGAAGGACGCCAACGGCGACGGCGTCATCACCACCGACGACAAGACGATCATCGGCGACGCCTACCCCGACTTCACGGGCGGCTTCTCGACCAGCCTGTCGTGGAACGGACTCGATTTCAGCGCCAGCTTCGCCTATTCGTACGGCGGCGAGGTCATCAACTTCCAAGACTACTACCTCTACAACATGGAGGGATCGGGCAACCAGTATTCGATCGTCGCCGACCGCTACATCTCGGACGCACAGCCGGGCCGCAACAACGTGCCCATCGCGTCGCGCATCTCGACGACCAACACCTCGCTCAAACTCTCTTCGTATTACGTGGAGGACGCTTCGTTCTTCCGCTGCGCGAACATCACGCTCGGCTACACGCTGCCCAAACGCTGGACCAGCAAGCTGCACATCACCTCGTGCCGCGTCTACGTCAGCGGCGACAACCTCTTCACCATTACCCCCTACCGCGGTTACAACCCTGAGGTGTCGTATAAAAGCAGCAACATGATGCCGGGCTTCGACTGGGGATGCTACCCCCTCTCGCGCATCTATTCGGTCGGTTTAAACTTAACTTTCTAAATCTTGTACGAATATGAAGATCAAACATATGTTCATCCTGCTCGCCGCCTCGGTCTCGACGGCGTCCTGCGGATTCCTCGACGAATACGACCCCAACGCCACGACGGTCGGCAACTTCTACAAGTCCGAAGCCGACATCGTCACCTCGCTCAACGGCGTCTATGCGTCGCTCACGCAGAGCTACTACTACACGAACAACCACTACTTCACCGACGTCCGCTCGCATGACACGGCCGTGACGGACAGCGGCGCCAACAGCGGCATTCCCTACCAATTCTACAACTATACGCTTACCGAGGAGAACTCCTACGTATACAACCGCTACACGCAGCTCTTCAAGACCATTTCGCGGGCCAACACGCTGCTCGCGCATCTGGACGACGTGAGCTATTCCAACGGCGACGCGCGCAACACCTACGAAGCCGAAATCCGCTTCCTGCGCGCGCTGACCTATTTCCATCTGGTGACCGAGTGGGGCGACGTGCCCCTGATCCTGACCGAACTCAAGACCAAGGACGAGGTGCAGGCCAACAACTACCGCCGTCCGAAGAGCGAGGTCTACAAGGCGGTCTTCGCCGACCTCGACTACGTACTCGGCAGCCCGCTGGCCGACATGCAGCCCGCATCGGAGTGCGGCCGTGCAAGCAAGGCTGCCGCATGGACGCTCTACGGCAAGGCCAAACTGCAATACGCCTGCGACGAGGATTTCGCCTCCGAGAAGTCGGCGTCGCTCACTTCGGCCATCGAAAAGCTCACCGCCGCATGGAACCTGCGGTCGTTCGGCGAACTGTCCGACATCCCCTACAACGCGATCTGGGACCTCTCCACGCAGAAGTCCTGCGCCGAGAACATTTTCCAGATCAACTACATCCAGAACAACGCCGACCTCGGCTCCACTTGGAACTACCTCTTCGGTCCCAGCAAAACCGGCATCACCTCGAACAAGGTGGGCCTGATGCAAAACATGACCACCAAAAGCGTCTACGACGCCTTCGCCAAGGAGGACGTGCGCAAGAACTACCTGCGCGAGACGACCGTTGCGGGCGTGACCTACTACCACACCATGAAGTACGCCGATCTGGAGTGCGGTGCGAACGGCTACGGCGGCAACAACTGGATCGTCATGCGTTACGCCGACGTGGCGCTGATGCTGGCCGAAGCCTACTACTGGCAGGGCACGGAGCCGACGGCCAAGAGTTTCCTGAACATGGTCCGCAAACGCGCCGGACTGGGCGACTGGTCGGGCACCGACCTGCGTCAGGGCATCTACGACGAGCGCCGCAACGAGTTCATCCAAGAGGGACTCCGCTGGCAGGACCTGCTGCGCATGTACTCCAAGCAGGAGATGATCGAACATTTCAACGCGATCAACCCCAACTTCGGGCTGAAGGACCTGCTGCTTCCGATCCCCTACAACGAACGCATCCTCAACACCGAGGGACTTTACCAGAATCCGGGCTACGGCGTAAAATAAACCGACGACGTCATGCGATTCACAAACAGAATCATATTGATCCTCTGGGCGATCGCGTGCGGGCCGCTCGCTGCCTGCTCCGACGGCGGCACGGAGGCCCCCGGACCGGAAAACGGGACTCAGACCATCGTCTGGACGCCCGCAATTCCGGTCAGGGACGCCGCAGTCGTCTTCTCGCTCGAAGGCAGTCCGGATAACGTCCGCAGCGTATTGTGGATGTTCGGCGACGGCGCGACCGCGACTTCGGGCGCAGGCGAATCGGCCGAACACACCTACCGGACGGCCGGCACCTACACGGTCAGGGCGACCGTCACCCGGCTGCATGGCCCGATGACCGAACTCTCGGCCACGGTCGCCGTCGCCGATACGGAGGCCGCGATCGTCGTCAGCAACGACCATCCGGCCCGTATGGAGCAGGTCGCCTTCGCGCTCAGCCGCATCCCCGGCGTGTCGGGCGTCGTCTGGAATTTCGGCGACGGCAGCGCGGCGCAGCGCGTGACCGACCCGACGCAGCGGGTGGAACACCGGTATGAAGCCGACGGACAGTACAGGGCCGGCGCCGCCATCTCCTACACGGACGGCACGACGCAGACCCTGACGCAGACCGTCACGGTCGAAGGAGCTTCCCTGAGCCGCTCGTGCCTGAATTTCGACACCGGCAAAATGTGGATCATGGCCCACCGCGGCAACTTCAACAACGGCTACGATCTGGCCCCCAACTCTATGGCGGCGTTCCGCAAGTGCGTCGAACTGGGATGCGTGGACTTCATCGAAACCGACGTCCAGATCACCAAGGACGGGCAGGTCATCTGTCTGCACGACAACTACCTCAAGCGGTTCACCGACTACAGCTCCTATGCCGGCGACGAAGGCTACGTCATCAACTTCACGCGCGAGGAGCTGCGGAAATTCCGGCTGAAAACCACCGACGGCAAGGTGACCGGCGAACAGATTCCGACGCTGGAGGAGGTCCTCACGGAGCTGCGCGGCAAGGTCTGGTTCAACCTCGACAAATGCGGCAGCGACGACGTGGACATCGCCAAGGTCTACGAGGTCGTCAAACGCTGCGGCTGTCTGGCCCGGGTGCAGTTCTATGTCGGAACCAACAGCGACAGAGCCGCTTGGCTGGCCCGTCAGGAGCAGCCGGGAATCATCGCCCCGCACGCCAACAACGCCTCGGCGCTGGCCGCCATGTCGGCATTCGCCCCCGTCTACATGATCCAGACCTCGACGGGCTATGTCAACAGCGCATGGATTTCGTCGCTCAATGCCAAAGGGCTTTCGGTCTCGAACCTGCTCGACGACGAGGGCGCGGCCTTCCGCAACGGCAACACCGTCACGATGGACGGCTTCGTCGCCGCGGGCCTGCGCATGATCCAGTGCGACTACCCCGCCCTGATGGACGAATACCTGAGAGACAAAGGGAAACGCTAAACCTTAAAATTTCAAAAAATCAATTTCAATGAAAAGAATACTATCATATCTGAGTATCGTGTTGCTCTCCGCATCGGTCGCATGTTCGGACAGCAGCGAGATGGACAAGGCCTACAACTCGGTCATCACTCCCGGCTTCACGTTCGGCGAAGAGGAGATCATCGCGGGCATCACTCCGGTCACCTTCACCAATACGACCACGGCGGAAGGGACGACCGTTTCCGAATACTTCTGGCACTTCGGCTTCGCCGGAGAGGGCAACTGGTCCGAGGAGGCCGCTCCCGACCCGATCGTCTACAACCGTCCGGGCGACTACACGGTCACCCTCACGGCATGGGGCGCCGACGGCAACCGCGCCACGACGACCAGAACAATCACCGTCCTTGCGGACAACGTGCTGCCGACGGCCGACTTCAGCTACTCGCCCCAGATGATCAGCATCGGCACGACCGTGACCTTTACGGACAAATCGACCGATTCCGACGGCGAAATCGTGTCGCGCGAATGGCTCTTCCCCGACGGCACGACCTCGACGGACATCAACGCGACCTACACGTTCGAACAAATGGGCATGTTCAACGTCCAGCTGACCGTGACCGATGACCGCGGCGGCTCGAACAGCACCTCCAAGGCCATCAACGTCCGCGCAGGCGACGTCAACGCCTTCACGCTGCTCTGGTCCACTGCGGTAGCCTCCGCCGATGCGCTCTGCGCGGCGAGCGTCGTGGCCGCGAGCGACATGGGCTATATCTATTCGGTATCGGGCGACGGCAAAATGGTCGCGCTCAACACCGACGGCGCCAAGGTATGGGAATACGACGCCATGGCAAAAGACGGCGTATACCTCAAGAGCGAAATCTCCTATCCTTCGGCGGACACCGACGGCACGGTTTACTGGGTGGCGCACGGATACGGCGGCTCCTCGTCGGCATCGCTCGTCTATGCGTTCGACGGCGCGACGGGTTCGGTGCTCTGGAAGAACACGACGGCCTACGCCCCGGCGGCGCGCATCGCCTTCTCGACGCCCTGCATCAGTCCGAGCATGGTCATCGTCGGCAGCCGCGGCACCAACGGCGCGATCCGCGGATTCGAGAAGGGCACCGGCAAGAACACCGCTACGGCCACCCCGGCCAACGGCGGCGGCACCTCCGGCACGATCGCGCTCAAGAACGGCGTGGTGATCTTCACCAACACCGCCCAGTACGGCTACGGCATCATGGTTCCCGACGCATCGTTCGTCTGGTCGCCGGTTCCGACCTCCGACACGTTCGCTCCCAACAAGATTCTCTCGGCCGGCCGCTGCCAGCCCTGCGTCGATGCCGACAACTGCGTCTACCTTCCCGGCATCGCCGAAGGATCGGGCACTTGGAACCTCGCGAGCTTCGACTGCACGAACCTCACCGCATCGTCGAAGAAGACCCCGAAATGGAGCGTGAACCTGCCCGACGGATTCCAGCAGACGGGCGCATCGCTCAGCGCCGACGGCACGACGCTCTACATCGTCGCCGACAAGGCCACCCCCTCGGTGGTCTACGCGCTGAACACCTCGAACGGTTCGACCCGCTGGTCGTACACGCTCGACGCGGCAAGCAACAGCATCCCGGCCGTCGATAATCTCGGCCAGATCCACCTCTGCACCAAGACGGGCGATTACGTCGTGCTGAGCGCCGAGGGCGAACTCCGTTACAAGGAGCATCTGGCCGACTCGGTGGACGGCTCGCCGACGATCTCCGAATGGGGCTACTCCTACTTCCTCGGCAAGGACTCGGCGGCAGGTGCGCTCAAGGTTTACTCCGTCGCGCTGCCCGGCGTCACTTCGCCCGCAGCTTCGGCGTGGTCGCAGTACGGACAGAACGCACGTCACAGCAACTACCAGAAATAACCGAATGTAGAATTCCGGAGGGGCGACGGTCCGCAGGGCCGCCCCGCCTTCCGGGAAATATAAGGAACCTGAACATGAAAAAAACAATAATTCTCGCGATGTTCGCGGCGCTCTGCACCCTGACAGCCGGATGCGCCGACGATTTCAAAACGGTACTCAACGACAAGTACTACGAGGACGACACGCCCTCCCGCGAACCCGACATCACCGAGCAGACGCTCACGCTCGGCAGCTACAACCTCTGGATTTCGAGCAAGGGCACGGGCGACTACCTGTGGACCAACCGCCGCACGGTGCTGGCGCAGTCGATCGTCAAAAACAAATGGGACATCTTCGGCTTCCAAGAAGCCAACGGAACGATCCAGAACGAGCTGCCGACGCTCGTCGGGCAGCAGGGCGGCAAATACGAATGGTGGTTCGTAGGCCGCGACTCGCAGGACGGCGTCAGCGGCGAAGCGCTGGGCATCGCCTACAACCCCGATCGTTTCGAGCTGACCGACAAGCACTTCTTCTGGATCTCGCCCACGCCCGACGAAATGAGCTACGGCTGGGACGAGCTGGGCTATCACCGCATCGCCGCCTGCGCCATGGTGACCGACAAACTGTACAACAAGCAGTTCTTCATGATGGTCACCCACGCCCCGCTGGGCGCCACGGCGCGCGCCGAGGGCGCCAAACTGCTGATCGAGCGCGAAAAGATGTACAACCCCGACGGCATCCCCTCGATTCTAGTCGGCGACATGAACGCCGCCATGGACGACGCCTCGTCGAAGACGCTCCGCACCCATTGGAACGACTCGTTCCTCACGGTGGAATCGGATTTCGTCAGCGGTCCCGTCGGCACGTTCAACGGCCACAAAATCACCGCCGACCTCACGCAGGCCACGGCGCGCATCGACTACATCTACTCGCGCGGCGACGTGGAGCTAAAATCCTACAAGGTGGACAACACCGTTTACGGCAACATCTACCCTTCGGACCACTGCCCCCTGACGATTCAGTTCGACACCGACTACGAGAAACCCGCACCCGACGTGGTCGAGGGCTCCGGAACGGCCGCGGACCCGTGGCAGCTCAACTCCGTAAGCGACTGGAACACGGTCGCCGCGTCGATCAACGGACAGGCCGAAGACGCCGTCTACACATCGGCGGCCTACTACCGTCTCACGGCCGACATCGACTTCGACAACAAGAACCTCACGCCGATCTCCTTCACGGCCGACAACACGATCTACTTCGAGGGCGAATTCGATGGTGCGGGACATAAGCTCCTCAATGTGAAGATCGTCGCTCCGGGCAAATCCTGCGGCGTATTCGGCGCCAACAAGGGCACGATCCGCGATCTGGCCGTCGAAGGTGCGCTTTCGACCGAATTCGAGATCGCGGGCGGCATCGTCGGCATAAACGCCGGCGTCATCGACGGGGCGACCTTCAAGGGCGACATCACGGGCGGCACCGGAGCCAAGACCATCGGCGGCATCGCGGGCCAGAACAAGGGTACGCTGGTCAACTGCGCCAACCTCGGCGGCACGATGAAGACCGACGCCCCGAAAGACCCCAACATGGGCGGCATCGTCGGCCAGATCGCCAAAGGCGACGACGGCTTGGGCCGCTATGTCATCAACTGCTACAGCCGGGTGGACCAACTCGAAGCGAAACACAACGACGTCGGCGGCATCGCCGGCATCGTCAGCGACGACAGCTTCGTCATCAACTGCTACTCGACCGTGGAAAAGATCACAGCCAACAGCTCCTACGCATCGGTGGTGGGTTACAGCAAGAAAGGCAACCTGCAGAACATCTACGGCAACTCGGCATGTCCGTCCAAGTCTGCGGCGAACTCCGCCGTCGGCAGCGACAAGGCGGCCGGAACGGTCTGGAAAAAGACGACCTTCGCCCTGCTCTCGCTCGACGAGATGAAGTCGGGCGCCGTCACCGTACCTTCGAGCGGCGAGTCGTGCGCAAACTTCGCCGCAGCGCTCAACGCCGGCGCAACGCTCTTCAACGACACCCCGGCGGCAACGCTGCCGGGCAAGCCCGACGTCGTCCTGCGCAAGTGGACGGCATCGGAGAGCTATCCCGTACTGGAAAAATAACTCTTCAGGAGAACCGGAACTTTCCGGTTCTCCCTTTTTAAACCGAACGAAATGAAACGTTACCTACTCATCCTCTGCGCAACAGCCGGTCTGTACGCCTGTTCGCAGCCGGCGGCCGAAACGACGGACAAAGCCCGGTTCGTCCGCGCGGAACTCCACAACCCCTCGTCACGGTACGTCGTGGTGGTCTCGCACCGCGGAGACTGGCGCAACTGGCCCGAAAACTCCATCCCAGCGATTGAATCGGTGATCGGCATGGGGGTAGACATCATGGAGCTGGACCTCAAGCTCACCAAGGACAGCGTGCTGGTCCTGTGCCACGACAAGACGATCGACCGCACGACCAACGGCCGCGGCCGCGTGTGCGACATCACCTACGACTCGATCCGGCGCTGCGTGCTGAAAACCGGCCACGGCGTGAAGACCTCGCTCAAAATGCCGACCCTGCGCGAAGCGCTCGCCGTCTGCAAGGACCGCATCGCGGTGAATATCGACCAAGGCTACGAATATTACGACCTCGCGTTCGCCATCACCGAGGAGCTGGGCGTCACGGATCAGGTGCTCATCAAAGGCAAACGTCCGGTGGAGACCGTCTCTGCAAAATTCGCGGAATACGGACACAACATGATGTACATGCCGATCATCGACATCCTCAAGCCGCAGGGCAGGGAGCTTTTCGAGGAATATGCCTCGAAGGGCGTCGTCCCGCTGGCTTACGAAGTGTGCTGGGACGACTATACGCCCCAAGTCGAAGCCTGCATGCGGCAGGTCGTCGCAGGCGGTTCGAAACTGTGGGTCAATTCGCTCTGGGACTCGCTCTGCGGCGGTCTGAGCGACGACAAGGCCTTCACAGAATCGCCGGACGAGGTGTACGGCCGCCTGCTGGACATGGGCGCTTCGATCATCCAGACCGACCGGCCCGAACTGCTGATCCGCTACCTCGAAGCGCAGGGACGGCGCAAATAACCGAGCGACATGAACAAATTACTGATCTGCATGGCCGTCGCATGCGTGACGGCCTTCAACGCCGCGGCGCAGAGTTTCTCGGCCGCGACCTACAACATCCGCCAGCTCAACGCCAAGGACACGGCCGAGGGCAACGGCTGGGAGCGGCGTCTCCCGGTGATCTCGTCGCTGATCCGGTTCCACGACTTCGACATCTTCGGGGCGCAGGAGGTCTTCCACAGCCAGCTGCAGGGCATGCTCGCGGCGCTGCCCGGCTACGATTACGTCGGCGTCGGACGCGACGACGGGGCCGCAGGCGGCGAATACTCCGCGATCTTCTACAAGCGCGGCCGCTTCCGACTGCTCGATTCGGGCCATTTCTGGCTCTCTGAAGACCCCTCGAAGCCCGGCAAGGGCTGGGACGCCAAATACGTCCGCATCTGCACATGGGGCCGGTTCTATGACAGACAGAGCCGTCAGCGGTTCTGGTTCTTCACGACCCACACCGACCACCGCGGCGAACAGGCTCAGGCCGAGAGCTGCCGCCTGATACTGGCGAAGATCGAAGAGTTGTGCCGCGGCGAGCGGGTCATCCTCACGGGCGACTTCAACGTGGGCGAAACGAGCCGGAGCTACGCGATCCTGCGCGACTCCGGCATCCTGTCCGACACCTACGACACGGCCGAAATCCGCTATGCCGAAACAGGCACCGAAAACTGGTTCGACCCCGACATCAAGACCTTCCGCCGCATCGACTACCTCTTCGTAACGCCGGGCTTCCGGGTGCTCCGCTACGGAATCCTGACCGACACCTACCGTTCGGAAAACCCGGACGGCGGGGAGCGGAAATTCCGGGCCCGGACTCCATCGGACCACTTCCCCGTGCAGGTCGAACTGGAATTCACGAAGCGGTAAGACTCCGATTAACCTGATAACGCAACCAACCTGCTTATGTCAATACTCTCATTTTTCAGAAAAAGCGCACCGGCGCCGCGTCTGCCGAAGGACGACGACGCCATGATGCGTCTCTACAAAAAACTCCGCTGGCAGAGCTTCATCGCCGGCACCGTCGGCTACAGTCTCTATTACGTCTGCCGCACGAGTCTCAACGTGGTGAAAAAGCCCATCCTCGAAAGCGGGGCGCTGGACGCCACGCAGCTGGGCGTCATCGGTTCGGCGCTGCTGTTCGCCTACGCCATCGGCAAATTCGTCAACGGATTCCTCTCCGACCACAGCAACATCAAACGCTTCATGGCCGCGGGTCTTGCGGTATCGGCGGTCGCCAACCTGCTGGTCGGCATCCTCGGCTTGGCCAACGGAGGCGGCATCGTCGGCAACATGGTGCTGTTCGTCGCCTTCGCCGTCATGTGGGGCGTCAACGGCTGGAGCCAGTCGATGGGCGCGCCCCCGGCCATCATCGCCCTCTCGCGGTGGTACCCGCTCAGCAAGCGGGGCACCTACTACGGATTCTTCAGCGCCAGCCACAACCTCGGCGAATTCCTGTCGTTCCTGTTCGTCGGCGCGGTCGTCGGCTTCTTCGGCTGGCAATGGGGATTCGTAGGCTCGTCGGTCGCCGGCGTGCTCGGCGTACTGACGATCGTACTGCTGATGCACGACACCCCCGAATCGAAAGGGCTGCCCCCGATCGAGGAGCTGACCGGCGAAGAGACTCCCGGCACGCCCCGCGACCACGGCAAAACTTCCGACCTGCAACGCTCCGTGATCCGCAATCCGCTGGTCTGGGTGCTGGCGCTCTCCAGCGCGTTCATGTATATCAGCCGCTATGCGATCAACGGCTGGGGCGTGCTTTTCCTGCAGGAGATCAAAGGCTATACGCTGGCCGCGGCCACGCAGGTCATTTCGGTCAATGCGCTCTGCGGCATCGTGGGCACGGTCTTTTCGGGCTGGCTCTCCGACGCCTTCTTCTACGGGCGGCGCAACGTGCTGGCCTTCGGCTTCGGTGTGCTGAACACCGTCGCGCTCTGCCTGTTCCTCTACTCCGGCGACGGGCTGATCGTCAATATCCTCAGCATGATTCTGTTCGGCGTGGCGATCGGCGTGCTGATCTGTTTTCTGGGCGGCCTGATGGCCATCGACATCGTACCGCGCGAAGCGACGGGCGCAGCGCTGGGAATCGTCGGCATGGCGAGCTACGTCGGCGCCGGCCTGCAGGACATCGTCAGCGGCTGGCTCATCAACTCCGGCAAAACGGAGCTGGACGGCGTGACGAGCTACAATTTCGACTCGGCGATCGTCTTCTGGATCGCCGCGTCGGCCGTATCGTTCATTCTGGCGCTCTTCGTCGCCAAACGCTCGCACCGGTAAGCCGCACACAACTCATCCTCCGAATCAGGCTGCAAGAGATCCCTTGCAGCCTGATTTTTTACCCCGCGGTCCCCTTTTCCGCACTTTCGCCGGCATAGGCCGATCGTTCAATTTATAAATTCTATGCGTTGATTTTTAGAAACATCCGGTTCGTTGAATTTATTTGCACGTAAGAAATCCGCGCTGTTTCTTTGCTTTCGGAACAGAAAAACAGCTCCATTTTTCAGTCAAACTAAAAACGCAACAAAGATGAAGAAAATCATTATCGTACTGCTTGCAGCAGCTGCAAGCTTTACGGCGGCCAACAAAGCTTCGGCGCAGGAGAAAGGTTTGTGGATCGGCGGCAAGCTGGGCTACTGGCACGACAAGACGGAAGGCGTCAAAACCGATTCGTTCTCGATCGCTCCCGAAGCGGGCTACGATTTCAACAAGAGATGGTCGGTGGGCGTGGCGCTCGGTTACGAGTACCTGAAAGTAAAGGACGGCGGCAGCGCCAACGTCTTCACGGCGTCGCCCTATGCCCGTTACAAATATTATAACAAGGGGATTCTGTCGCTCTTCCTCGACGGCGGCGTAGGCTTCGCCTGCTGCGACCACGAGGGCTTTCAGGCCGGTATTACACCGGGACTGAGCGTGAAGATCAACGAGCACTTCAGCTTCCTGACGCAGGTCGGCTTCCTCGGCTACCGCAAGGACTACTTCAACGGCGGCAGCGGCGAGGCCTTCGGCCTGAAACTCTCCTCGTCCGATCTGAAATTCGGATTCTACTACAAATTCTAACCGACAACGAGGATATTCACGCCGCGCCGGTCCCGCTGGCGCGGCGTTTTTTTGACAACAAAAATCCGCTGCACATACGCGCATGCCCATCGGACCTCGGCCGTCGGTTCACCGTGCGGTCTACCCGTTCCACGCAAACCTCATGGAAAGCCCCTCCGCCGAGGGCATGAAAAAAGACAGCC
The DNA here is from genome assembly GCF_000183485.2 of Alistipes sp. HGB5. Classification (NCBI taxonomy): domain Bacteria; kingdom Pseudomonadati; phylum Bacteroidota; class Bacteroidia; order Bacteroidales; family Rikenellaceae; genus Alistipes; species Alistipes sp. HGB5. The sequence goes on from NZ_AENZ01000084.1 coordinate 24,702, forward strand.
GCACTCCTGCAACTGTCTGATTTTCATTGGTGGGAACAAGCGGATTTGAACCGCTGACCTCCTGCTTGTCGAGCAGGCGCTCTAAACCAACTGAGCTATGCTCCCAGAATTTTTCCGCATAAAAAAACCATCCTCTTGGATGGTTTCAACTTAGTGGGAGCTGAGGGATTCGAACCCCCGACCCTCTGCTTGTAAGGCAGACGCTCTGAACCAGCTGAGCTAAGCTCCCGTTAAAAATGGCTTGGGACTGCAAAGGTAATTCAATTTTCAGGAACTCCAAATTTTTCAGCAAAATTTTTCATTCTCTTTTCATCACCTCTTTGCAGGCGTTTTTGAAAGAACCTTACGCAACCCTCGCGCATCTGCGCCTGAACAAGGACTTGAACCTAGGACCCCATGATTAACAGTCATGTGCTCTAACCAACTGAGCTATTCAGGCATTCGAAACTTGTTGTTTAACCGTTTCGGAGTGCAAATATATAGCAAAATTTCATTCCCGCAAAATTATTGCACGATTTTTTCACAAAAAATGTACCTTTGCAAAACCGACATCCATACGCACCATGACGATACGACGACATATCTCACTCATAATCTTGGCCCTTTGCGCCTTGACGGCGCCGGCGCACGCCCAGTTGATTTTCACCCCCGATTCATGGGACTTCGGCACGATTTCCGAAACCGACGGCCGCGTAAGCCACACGTTCACGGGCGAGAACCGCTCCGACAAACCCGTCGTAATCCTCGACGTGGTGACCACCTGCGGCTGCACGGTGCCCGAATTCACCAAACGGCCGATCCGTCCGGGCGAGAAAACGACAATCAAAGTAACGTTCGACCCGACCAACCGCCCCGGCGCCTTCACCAAAGAGCTGGGCGTCTACTCCTCCGAGCGGCGCAAGATCGCAACGCTCACCGTGCGCGGTTCCGTCACTCCGCGCACCAAAACCACCGAAGAGCTCTATCCGGTCGATGCGGGCGGCGGTCTGCGGCTTGCTTCGACGCTCTGCACCTTCTCCTATATCCGCGAGGGACAGCAGGTCCAGTCTGCCATCGGCTGCATCAACACGTCGAACCGCCCGGTCCGTCTGGAACTGCATCCCAAGGAGTCGAGCGGCCTGCTCGCCGCCGACTACCCGCGCGAACTCGCCCCCGGCCAGACCGCCGAAATCAACCTCATGTACCTCAACCCGGAGGGCGCACCCCGCTACGGTTCGCTGCGCGACGCGCTGGAGGTGCGGGCCGACGGCCGCGGCAACGGAACGCTGATCGTGGCCCACGGCATCGGTATCGACAAGTCCCCGGCCGACGCCCGACGGACGCCGAAACTGCAGATAACCGAAAATATTATTAAATTTGGCCCGGTAAAACACAACGCACCCCAACAGCAGCGCACCTTCACGCTCACCAACACGGGCGACGGCGAGCTGATCGTCCGCGCCGTGGAGACGGGCGGCAAGGTCGCGACGACGCTCACGCCGGGACAGCGCATCCCTGCCGGCAGTTCGTTCACGGCCAAGGCGACGCTCGACCCCGGCAGACAGGAATACGGCGTAGTGACCGATTTCGTGACGATCATAACCAACGATCCCACGCGCCCGATGCGGCGGCTGCGGGCGACGGCGATCGTCGAAGACTAAAGATACGACAATGCGGCTTTACCGCGCAGGCGGATAAAAGCCAGAAACCCATTTATAAATGTACCCGATACTTGAAAAAAGACTCCTCGCAGAGGGCATCTGGCTGATGAAAGTCCTCGCACCGCGCGTCGCACGCTCGGCCCGGCCGGGACAGTTCATCATCGTCCGCGCCGACGAACACGGCGAACGCATTCCGCTCACGATCTCCGACTTCGACGCCGAAGAGGGCAGCGTCACCATCGTAACGCAGGCCATCGGCGCTTCGACGCGCAAAATCTGTTCGCTCGAAGCGGGCGAAGCGTTCGCCGACTTCGCAGGCCCGCTCGGCCACCCCTCCGAATTCGTCGAAATGCCGCTCGACGAACTCCGCAAGCGGCATTACCTCTTCGTCGCAGGCGGCGTGGGCACCGCCCCGGTCTATCCTCAGGTCAAATGGCTCAAGGAACACGGCGTCAAGGCCGACGTGATCATCGGCGCCAAGACCCGCGACATGCTCATTTACACCGACGCGATGCGCGCCGTGGCCGAAAACCTCCATATCGCCACCGACGACGGCTCCGAAGGCTTCAAAGGGCTTGTTACGCAGGTGATCGACGAACTGATCGGAAAGCAGGGCCGACATTACGACGAATGCGTGGCCATCGGTCCGATGATCATGATGAAGTTCGTGGCCCTCACGACGAAGAAATACGCGCTGAAAACGACCGTCTCGCTCAATGCACTGATGGTCGATGGAACGGGCATGTGCGGGGCCTGCCGCGTGACGGTGGCAGGCAGGACGCGCTTCACATGCGTCGAAGGCCCCGAATTCGACGGCCACGAAGTCGATTTCGACGAAGCGATGCGCCGTCAGGGCATGTACCGCACGCAGGAACAGCGCGCCGCGGCCATCGAAGCCGAGCGTCAAGCCGGACACCAATGTAAAATAGGACTGGACAAATAAACGCACGGCGGAGCCGGCACGCCGCTCCGCCTACACACCCAAAAGCATACGACTACAATGGCAAACAAGATACCGCGCGTCCCCGTGCGCGAACAAGACCCGAAAGTACGTGCGACCAACTTCGAGGAGGTCTGCTACGGCTACGACCTCGAAGAGGCGACGCTCGAAGCGTCGCGCTGCCTGCAATGCAAGAATCCCCGCTGCGTAGCGGCCTGCCCGGTCAATATCCGCATCCCGGACTTTATCGGAGCCTTGCACCGGGGCGAGTTGCAGCAAGCGGCCGACATCATCGCCGAAGACAGTTCGCTGCCTTCGATCTGCGGCCGCGTCTGCCCGCAGGAATCGCAGTGCGAAGGCTCCTGCATTCTGGGCATCAAGAGCGAACCGGTCGCCATCGGCAAACTCGAACGTTTCGTAGGCGACTGGAAACTCGAACACGGCGCCGCGGCGCACCGCACCGCACCGCGCAACGGCCGCAGGGTCGCCGTCATCGGCAGCGGCCCGGCGGGACTGGCCTGCGCCAGCGACCTTGCGAAAATGGGTTACGGAGTCAAGATATTCGAAGCCCTGCACAAGGTGGGAGGCGTACTGGTCTACGGCATTCCCGAATTCCGTCTGCCCAAACAGCGCATCGTGGCGCGCGAGATCGCCGAAGTCGAGCGGCTCGGCGTGGAGATCGAAACCGATGTCATCGTGGGCCGCACCGTCACCGTCGATTCGCTGCTCGGCGAGGAGGGGTACGACGCCGTATTCATCGGCTCCGGCGCGGGACTTCCCCGCTTCATGGGCATTCCGGGCGAGAACCTCAACGGCGTGGTTTCGGCCAACGAATTCCTGACGCGCGCCAACCTGATGCGCGCCTACGACGACACGTACGACACCCCGATCTACGTCGGCAAGCGTGTGGTCGTGGTCGGCGGCGGCAACGTGGCGATGGATGCCGTGCGCACGGCCAAACGGCTGGGCGCCGAGGCGACGATCGTCTACCGCCGCAGCGAAAAGGAGCTTCCGGCACGTGTCGAGGAGGTCCATCACGCCAAGCAGGAGGGCATCTGCTTCCGCATGCTCACCAACCCCGCGGAGGTCCTCGGCGACGAGCGCGGCTGGGTCACCGGCATCCGGTGCGTGGAGATGGAGCTGGGCGAACCCGACCAGAGCGGCCGCCGCTCGCCCGTAGTGAAGCCCGGCTCAGAATTCGACATCGCCTGCGACGTGGTCATCATGGCGCTGGGCACCTCGCCCAATCCCCTGCTGGCCGCCACGACCGCAGGACTGGAGACCGACCGCCGCGGCTGCATCACGGCCGACGGGCAGGGCGCCACGTCGCGCGAAGGGGTCTTCGCGGGCGGCGACGCCGTAACCGGCGCCGCGACCGTCATCCTCGCCATGGGCGCAGGCCGCACAGCGGCACGGGCCATCGACGAATACCTCAGAAAGCGTTAAACATAAATATCTCACAAGCAATGAAAAGCATCAAGATCATGGCCGCCGCCATCGCTTTGTGCGGCATGACTGCCTGCGGCGACAACACGCCCAAAACCTTTACCGGCTTCATCACCGATGCGTCGATGAACACCGTAACCGTCGAGAACGCCGAAGGGACCTTCACCTTCTCGACTATGGACGCCGACAAGAGCGAAGCAAACGGCCTGCTGCTCGGCGCCCCGGTCGTCGTGGACTACAAAGGCAAGCTGGAGGACGGCGCCGCAGCCGCTAAAGTCGCCACCGACCCGACCTATGCCGAAGCCGTCGGCAAGTGGACCATGCCCGACCCCATCGACCCCGAAGGCGTAATGGGCATCGACATCCTGATCGAAGGTCAGGCCCAGTCGATCAACATGGCCACGCTGCGCTACACCTCGTGGGAGCTGCAGGGCGAAGCCGGCAAAATCCTGCTCAAAGGCCAAAGCGTCGGCAACGGCCAGACCATCGACTTCACCGAGACGGGTATCATCGCCAAGGACGCCGACGGCGTATACACGCTGACCATCGAGGGCAACAAGACGGTTTACACCAAAGCGACCAAATAGCAAGGCCGCTTTACGCAGCCAAAGCATATCCCCGGTCCCGAAAAGGCCGGGGATTTTTCACGCGTCCCGACGGCGGCCGCAATTTGGCGAACCGATTTAAATTCTTAAATTTGTATCCGTCAATTCTACCTAAGCCATGATTAAATTCCTTGCGGGAGCCTTCCTGCTCCTCTTTTCTTTTACGGCCGCAGCCCAGACACCCGAAGACTCGGTCGCTTTCGCCGGCGCCCGCTGGCAGATCACGCCCCTCGCGGCGGGCGCCGAATGCCGCCGCGCCCAGATCGACATGTTCGATTCGCGGCAGACCGTCTCGGTGGTCGCCTACCCCGCCCGTAATTTCACGACGGAGATCATACAGCTCGACGGCAAAGCATGCGCCACGAGCGAGCTGGGCAAAGCCGCCGGAGCCGACGCCGCCCTGAACGGCAGCTACTTCAACATGAAGACGCTCGCCCCCGTAACCTTCGTACTGATCGACAAGCAGATTCTGGGCCGGACGACTCCCGGTGAGACGATGCGCACCAACGGCGTCATCGCTTTGCGCGACAAACGCGGCCGCAAAATGGACATTCTCCGCTGCGACACGACCCAATACTCCCGCATCGCCCGCCGTTACCGCTCGGCGCTGGCCGCAGGTCCGGTGCTGGTCCGCGACGGCCGGAGCGTCGAATACGACTCCGAAGACAGCTTCTACGCCCGCCGCCATCCCCGCACGCTGATTGGCAAACGGGCCGACGGCACGGTCGTCATGGCCGTCATCGACGGCCGCTTCAAGGGCGAAGCCGACGGCGCAACCATCGCCGAGACGGCCTACATCGCCTGTCAGCTGGGACTGGTCGATGCACTGAACCTCGACGGCGGCGGTTCCTCGACGCTTTGGACGGCTCAGGAAGGCGTCCTCAACCACCCCTACGACAACAAACGCTTCGACCACGAAGGCGAGCGCGGCGTTCCCAACTGCATCGTGATCCGCCGCAACAAATAGCGCCGGGAAACCACCGCCCCTCCGGCGGGAAACGCAGCGCCGGGGAACAAAAAGCCGGGAAAGCGCCGATTATTATCGGCCGGAAACACAATACCGGGAATATAAAGCCGGAAAGGCACCGCCCCTCCGGCGGGAAACGCAGTGCCGGAAACACAAACCGGACAAAGCCGGTAAAAAGACCCGAACCGGTCCAAACAGCCGGTCTCAAAAGCCGGAAAAACAGCCGGTCCAAACAGCCGATAAAAAACGTGTCCACGCGACAAAGCCCGCCGGCTCCGCCGCGGCACACGCCCGGATACGAAAAAAGCCCCGGAATTTCCGGGGCTTTTCATATTCAGTCCTATTGTCATTTGCCGACGATCTCCTCAACCCGCTCCACGATCATGGCGGGCGTCACGGCATGCAGACAACGGTAATCTCCGTAACGGCACGGTTTATTTCCGAAGACCGAGCACGGGCGGCACTCCATATCGGCCTGCACGATGCCGCGCGGATCGCAGCCGTACCCGAAGAATCCCAGACCGGGATGCGTCGCACCCCATACCGACACCACGGGCGTCGCCACGAGTGAAGCCAAATGCATGACCAGCGAATCCATCGACACCACGCAATCCAGATTGGCGATCAGGTCGATCTCGCCCGCCATCTTAACCCGTCCGAACAGCGCCGTGACATTAGGATGAAGGCGCTCCATCTCCTGCGCGAATTCCGCCTCGGCACCCCCGCCGCTATGGATGAAAACCCGGTCATAACGCCCGGCAAGCAGGCGCACCGTCTCGCGGGCCAGCGGTTCGGGATAGGTCTTGCCCTGCTGCGCCGAGAAAGGGGCGAAACCGATCCACGTCCCCGTCTTTTCACCCATCGGACTGGGATGCTCGCGCCGCACGGCCGGCTTCGGATCGTCGAACACGAATCCCAGCTTCCGGAATACGTCGCAATAGCGGACGACTGTATGTTTCGCAGGTTTGACACCCCGGCCGCCGCGCCGGATAAATTCACCCTTCTCGTCCCGGCCCTTCCCGATGGCCGCGAAGGGAATACCGTGCAGCCGCAAAGCCGTGCGGAACGTCACCGAACGCAGCACGCCGTGCACGTCGGCCACGGCATCCGCCCCCAGCCGCCGCGCTTGGGCGGCCAGCCGCCATATGCCGCACAGCGAATGGTGGGCGCCCTTGACATCGACGTCCAGAAAACCGACGTCGAGGTCCGTGAAAAAGGCCCGGAACAGCGGTCGCGTGGCAACCGTGACCTGCAGATCGGGATATGCCCGCTTCAAGGCCCGCAGCGCATGCGCGAGCATCGCCACGTCCCCCATCGCCGAGGTCCGGTACACGATCAGATGACGCGGAAGCTTCTTACTTTTTCTGACCATAAAGAACCGGGTTCAACGCCGGATCATTATACATTTTCATCTGTTTGTAGGTCTTCATGTACTTGCGGCCCGCCTCGATGTCCTCGATCAGCTCTTCGATCGCTTTCGAAAGATCCGCCTGCTGCGCCAGCAGCACGTCGAGCTTCTTCCGGCACGCCGCGCGGTGGGCGTCGTCCACATCGGTACGCTCCGTCTCGCAGGCCATGTGGTAAATCTTGAGCGCCAGAATCGACAGCCGGTCGATGGCCCACGCCGGGGTCTCGGTATTGAGCCGAGCGCCGGGCAGGGGTTCTATCTCCCTGTATTTGTCGAGCAGGTACGAATCGACGTACTCCACCATGTCCGTACGCTCCTGATTGGACTTGTCGATGCGCCGTTTGATGGCCAGCGCGGCCACAGGGTCGATCTGCGGATCACGGATGATATCCTCAAGATGCCACTGCACGGTGTCGATCCAGTTCTTGTGATAGAGCAGGTGATCGATCGTTCCCGGCTCATAGGGATTCTCGACGGGGCGGTCCACATCGTCCCAGCGGTGATACTCTTCGATAACCCGGTTGAAAATGCGGTTTGCGTTTTCGGTAAACATAGTTCAGCAATATATTTTAATTGTAATTTTCGTGGGAAAATTATACCTTTGTCCGTATAAGATTAAACAAAGATAATGAATTTTTCCAAAAATGCAATACTGCTCGCTGGAATCCTCCTGACGGCATTCGGAAGCCTGCGGGCGCAGGTCCGCCAGACCCGCGAGGAGTATATCGACCGTTATAAATCCATCGCCGTGGCCCATATGGAACGTTACGGCATCCCGGCCAGCATCACCATGGCGCAGGGCATCCTCGAATCCGACTGCGGCAACAGCCGTCTCTCGCTGATGTCCAACAACCACTTCGGCATCAAGTGCAAACGCAACTGGACGGGCGAAAAAGTCTACCACGACGACGACGCCAAAGGCGAGTGCTTCCGCAGCTATCCCACGGTCGAAGCCTCGTACCAAGACCATGCCGAATTCCTTGACTCGCAGCCCCGCTACGACTCGCTGTTCGCCTACTCCCCGACCGACTACAAAAGCTGGGCGCGGGGACTGAAGGCCGCCGGCTACGCCACGGCGCCCGACTATGCGCAGCGGCTCTGCCGCATCATCGAGGAGGCCCAGCTCTTCCTGCTGGACCAGCCCGACGGCGAGCGGCTCTACGCTTCGCGTTCGGGGCGCAAGATCACCGATCCCGAAGGCTGGTTCACCGACCAGACCAGCATGGAGCGCCCGGCCGACGGATCGTCGGCCGTCGATCCGGACAACTACCGCGTGACGATCAACGCCCACAACGGCTACAACGTCTATGCGACCAACGGCGTGCACTACGTGCTGGCCAAGGAGGGCGACACGTTCGAGAACATCGGGAAGAAATTCCGCATTTCGGCACGCAATCTGCGCAAGTTCAACGATCTGAAGGACAAGAAGGCCCAGCCGATGCCCCACGAGGTGGTCTACATCGAGCGCAAGAAAAAACGCTGGGAGGGCAACGCCCACACCCACACCTGCCGTCAGGGCGAAACGGCCTACGCCGTGGGGCAGTCGTACGCCATCCGCACCCGCTCGATCGAGAAGCTCAACAAGCTCAGGCCGGGCGACACGCTCGAACAGGGCCGCCAGATACGCATAAAGTAAAACACACGATACAGCATGGAAACCACACCGCTAAGAAGCAAGATCCTCGATACGATCATCCGCAAATCGACGCTCAAGCAACGGATTTTCGACAACACCTTCTCGGCCTTCAACGAGCTGAAGGAGACGCTGCTCGAAATGGCCTCGGAGCTGGACGACGAGCTGGACGGCAAACTCGACCGCCGCGTGCGGCTCGAATACCGCGACCGCGGCAAGTTCGAAGCCCAGCTGCAGGTGGCCAACGACATCCTGATATTCCAGATGCACACCGACATCTTCGAATTCGCCGCCGACCACCCGATCTGGCAGAATCCCTATGTGCAGGGCGACCGCGAAAACTCCTACTGCGGCCTGATCAACATCTACAACTTCCTCTCCGACTCGTTCAAGTTCAACCGCAACGCCGACGAAGGCTACCTCATCGGCCGCATCTTCATCAACCGCGAACGCCGCTACTTCGTCGAGGGCAAACAGCAGACCTCGATGCGGGCCGCGGAGTTCGGCAAAAGCGAAATCGGCCATGACGCGCTCATCGCCATCCTCGAAGAGGCGATCTGGTTCGCCCTGAACTTCGACCTGCTGATGCCGCCTTACGAGGACAACAAGCGCGTGACGGTCGATCAGTTCAACACCAAGATGGACAACTCGAAATTCGTCACGGGCAAGCGGCTCGGCTACGATTTCGAAGTGGAGGACATTTAAAACGGAATTTACATTGAAAGCATCGTTAATTACGCTCCTTGCGGCCGCACTGCTCGGAGCGGGCATCGTACAGGCCCAGAACGAATACGCCGAAATCGCCCGACTGCGGGGCATGAACCAGACCGTCCGCGGCATCCGCTCGATGGCCGACGGCGAGCACTACACCACGCTCGAAGGCAGCAACATCATCCGCCACAGCTACGCCGCGGCGGGACCGGGCGAGCGGATGCTCCCTTCGTCCGCGGCCAACCTGACGATCACCGACTACTCCTTCTCGCCCGACGAGCGGCAGATACTGATCGCTTCGGGGTCGAAGCCGATCTACCGCCACTCCTATACGACCAGCTATTTTCTGGCTGCGGGCAACAGCCTGACGCCCGTACTCCGGGAGGCCGAAGCCCCGCGCGACGCTTCGTTCTCGCCCGACAGCAGACTGATCGCCTATTCGGACCGCAACGACCTTTACGTTTACGACACCGCCGCCCGGCAGACGCGCCGCATCACCGACGACGGTGCGTGGAATTCGGTCATCAACGGCACGACCGACTGGGTTTACGAGGAGGAGTTCGGCTTCACGAAAGCCTATGCCTTTTCGCCCGACAGCCGCCGCATCGCCTACCTGCGCTTCGACGAATCTCAGGTGCCACTGATGGAGATGATGCGCTTCGACGGCAAGCTCTACAATCAGGCCTACTCGTTCAAATACCCCAAGGCCGGCGAACGCAATTCGACGGTCGAAGTGTGGGTCTGCGACCTCGCGACCGGCGCCAAAGAGCGCATCGACACGGGCCGCGAAACCGACCAGTACATCCCCCGCATCGGCTGGACCCCCGACGGGCGGCTCTACTTCTTCCGGCTCAACCGCCGCCAGAACACCTTCGAGGTGATCCTCTGCGAGCCTAACGGCGCCCAGCGGACGATCTACGACGAACGTTCGCAGCAGTACGTCGAGCGCGTGGACGACTCCTCGCTCACGTTCGTGGACAAAGACCGCTTCCTCGTACGGCAGGAGAGCCACACGGGATACATGCACCTCTACCTCTACAGCATCCGCCGGGGTTTCCTCGCTCAGGTGACCAAGGGCGACTGGGAGGTGACCGACGTCGCGGGCAGCGACGGCAAGCGCGTGTGGTACCTCTCGACCGAGACCTCCCCCCTGCGCCGCAACCTCTACAGCGTACGGCTCGACGGCACGCAGAAACGCCGCCTGACCACGGGCGAAGGCTTCTACACGATCGCACCGAGCGCCGGCATGAAATACTACATCTCGACCTTCTCCAACGCCGCGACCCCCAACCGGGTCGAGATCTGCGACGGCGAGGGCAACCCGGTCCGCCTGCTGGCCGACAGCAAGGCCCTGCGCGATGAGCTGGCCGCCGCGGACCGCCCGCAGAAGGAGTTCTTCACCTTCGCCACCGAGCGCGGCGACACGCTCAACGCCTACATCGTCAAACCCCGCGGCTACGACCCTTCGCACCGCTACCCCGTCCTGCTGACGCAGTATTCGGGTCCCGGCTCGCAGTCGGTGCGCGACCGCTGGTCGCTCGACTGGGAGGACGCACTGGCCGACAAGGGCTATATCGTGGTCTGCGCCGACGGACGCGGCACGGGTTTCCGGGGCGAGAAATTCAAGAAACAGACCTACGGACGGCTGGGCGCGCTCGAAGTCGAGGATCAGCTCTCGCTGGCCCGCTACATGGCGGCGCAGCCTTATACCGACCCGGCGCGCATCGGCATCTACGGCTGGTCGTACGGCGGATTCATGGCCCTGAGCTGCGCGCTCAAAGGGCACGGACTGTTCAAAATGGCGATCGCCGTGGCGCCCGTCACTTCGTGGCGCTACTATGACTCGATCTACACCGAAATCTACAACAACCTGCCGCAGTACAACGCTTCGGGTTACGACGACAACTCGCCGCTCAACTTTGCCCGGATGCTCGACGACACCAAGACCCGCCTGCTGATCATCCACGGCACGGCCGACGACAACGTCCACTTCCAGAACACCGTCGAGATGACCCGCGCCCTGAACCGCTGCGGCAAGCAGTACGACATGATGGTCTACCCCGACCAGAACCACTCGATGCAGCCCCACGACACGGCGAACGTACGGCAGAAAATGATCCGCTACACGCTGGACAACCTTTAAAACGAGACGATATGGAACGGATGCTCTTCATCGAAACACCCGTCGGAAAGCTCGGCATCACGGCTTCGGACGAAGCCGTCACCCGCATCTTCTTCGGCCGCGAATACCGCAACCGGCGCAGACCGCGCAACGCCCCGGAGGCGTGCACGCCGGAGACGGGCGGTCCCCTGCTCCTGCAGGCGGCAGCCGAGCTGGCCGAATACTTCGCCGGAACGCGCCGCGAGTTCACCCTCCCGCTGGCGCCCGCCGGCACTCCGTTCCAGCAGGCCGTATGGGAGGCCCTGAGGATGATCCCTTATGGCGAGACCCGCACCTACGGCCAGATCGCGGCGCAGATCGGCCGCCCGACGGCCTGCCGCGCGGTAGGCATGGCCAACAACCGCAACCCGATCGCCATCGTCGTCCCCTGCCACCGCGTGGTCGGCAGCACGGGCGCACTGGTCGGCTATGCCGGAGGTCTGGGCGTGAAAACCCACCTGCTGAATCTCGAAAAAGCCCACGAAGACTGACGGCGCGACGGCCCCGGACAACGGCAGGCGACCGGCCTCAAGAAGCACACAAGACGGCCTCGGCCGGACAACTGAAACGGCGGCAGGCCCGCCGGCATTGCGCTGGCAAAAACTCATCCGCACGAAAAGAGGGCGGCATCCGCAGAAGATGCCGCCCTCTTTTTCCATTCACCCCGTCAAAGCCCGAACGCGAAAGCGTTTATGCCGTCGTAAACCGCGCTGACGACTCCCAGCAGCAGGACGCCCGCCATGCAGAGCGCAAGACTGATGCGGGTATAGCGGTCGCTGCGGAACGGCGCGACGGGCGCATCGTTCGGAGTGATATACATCGCCTTGACCACCAGCAGGTAGTAATAGAGCGAGACGACCGTATTGATCAGCGCGATGAACACCAGCAGGTGGAAGCCGCCTTTGAACGCCGCGGCGAAGACGAAGAACTTCGAGAAGAACCCGGCAAAGGGCGGAATCCCCGCCAGCGAGAAGAGCGCGAGGGTCATCATCTGCGCCAGCTTGGGATTGGTGCGGTACAGCCCGTTGTAATCTTCGATCCCGACCTTGCCGCCGCTATGCTGCTCGACCGTCGAAACGACACCGAAAACCGCGAGGTTCGCGGCCATGTAAACCAGCACGTAGAAGACCAGCGAAGTCATGCCGAAGGCGCTCCCGCCGATCACGGCCAGCATGATGTAACCGGCCTGCGAGATGGACGAGAAGGCAAGGAAGCGTTTCAGGTCCTTCTGCCGGATGGCGAAGAGGTTCGCCACCGTGATCGACAGCACCGTCACGGCACAGAGCAGCGTCTGCCACTGCCCGATCATCGGCCCGAAGACCTTCATCAGCACGGTCATCAGCACGAACGCCGCCGAGCCTTTCGACACCACCGACAGGTAGGAGGTCACCGTCGTCGGTGCGCCCTGATAGGTGTCGGCGGTCCAGAGGTGGAACGGGACCAGCGAAATCTTGAACCCCAGCCCCGCGAAGAAGAAGACCATGGCCATGATCTGCAGCGGCGAACCCGTAATGCGCGCTGCCATGTCGTCAAAATAGAGCGCCCCGGTCGTCCCGTAAAAGAACGAGATTCCATAGAGCATCAGCCCGCTGGCGAAGAGGGCGCAGAGGATGTACTTCGCACCCGCCTCGGCCGAATAACGCTTGTACTTGTCGAACGCCACCAGACAGGCCATCGGCACCGAAGCCAGCTCCATGCCGATAAAGAAAAGCAGGAAGTTGCCCGCGCCGACCATCAGATACATGCCCAGCAGCGTCGAGAGGGTCAGGATGTAGAACTCGCCCTGCTTGTGGGCCGTATCCCCGCGGCGCAGCCACGCATCGGCCTGCAGGAAGACGATCAGCGTCCCGACGGTCAGCACGCTCTTGACGACGGAGTGCATCGGCACGTACTGGAACATGCCCCCGAACACTTCGCCCGGAGTCCCCGGAACGACATTGACCGCGACCTGCAGCGCGAGCAGTCCGCAGGCGACGGCCGAAAACCGGCGGCGTCCCCGCTCCCCCGCGATCAGGTCATAGAGAAACAGCAGGACGATCACCGCGATGAGCGTCACTTCGGCCTGCATAGAGGTAAATATGTTGCTGTAATCCATAATCGCTTAACTCATTAATTGTGCAATGATGCCCGTCACGCTCTCCCGGATCATGTCACTCACCCACAGCGGCGCGAGACCCATGCCGGCGATGGCGGCGACGAGACAGACGACCGACAGCCGCTCGTCCCTCGTGGCGTCCGTCAGTTTGAGGTGGTGTTCGTCGGTGCAGGTGCCGTAAATAATTTTCCCCACCACCCGCAGGATGTAAACCGCCGTAATCACGATGCTCGTGCAGGCGATGATCGTCACGACGCGGTGGAACGTGTCGTCGTTCATGAACGCGCCGTTGAAGATGGTCATTTCGGCCACGAAGCCGCTCAGCCCCGGCAGTCCGAGGTTCGCAAGACCCGCGATGACGTACCCCACCGCAAGGAAGGGCATGACCTTCATCAGGCCGCTCAGCTCGCGGATGTCGCGCGTACGCGTACGGCCGTAAATCATGCCGATCAGGGCGAAGAAGAGGGCCGTCATCAGGCCGTGGCTCAGCATCTGCAGAATCGCTCCCGTTCCGGCCGTGGTGTTCATCATCAGAATGGCGAAGAGCACCAGCCCGCAGTGCGACACCGACGAATAGGCGTTGATGTATTTGAGGTCGGTCTGCACGCAGGCCGCCAAAGCCCCGTAGACGACCGAGATTGTCGTCAGGACGATGAATATCCAGCTCAGTTCGTGCGCCGCCTCAGGCATCAGGTACATCGCCACGCGGAAACAGCCGTAACCGCCCAGCTTCATCAGCACCCCGGCATGGAGCATCGAGACCGCCGTCGGAGCCGAAGCATGGCCGTCGGGACTCCACGTATGGAACGGGAACAGCGCGCCCAGCACGCCGAACCCGACAAAGACCAGCGGAAACCAGACATACTGCTGCGCGAGCGGAATGCTGTGCAACTGCGCGATTTCCAGAATATTCATCGTCGTCGCCCCGGCGCCGAAATAGATGCCCAGAATGCCGATCAGCAGCAGCGCCGAACCGCCCATGAGCATCAGCGTCAGCTTCATGGCGGCGTACTCCTTGCGGCCGCTGCCCCAGACGCCTATCAGCAGGTACATCGGGATCAGCGCCACCTCGTAGAACATGAACATCGTGAAGAGGTCCACCGAGATAAAGAACCCGAAAACGCCGACGCTCAGCAGGCAGAACCAGAGGAAGTACTCCTTGATCTGCGTTTGCATCCGCCACGAAGCGAACGTACCCGTAAATACGATGACGGCCGACAGCAGCAACATGGCGACCGAGATACCGTCCACGCCCACCGCATAGTGGATATCGAGCGGAGCGTACCACACATGGCTCGCGGTAAAGAGCATGGCGGCCGTCTCGCCCGCTTCGCGCAGGCCGAGGTAGCGCACCACCAGCACCGCCGCCAGCAACAGCAGCAGCGAAGAGCCCGCCACCATCACGGCACGGATCTGCCGCGTCGATTTCGACAGCCAAAGTCCCAGCATCATCAGCAGCGGAATGGCGGGAAACAAGGATAACATATTCATAATAACTTCAAATTAACGGATTAACAGCAGGATGATCGTAAAGCCCAGCGCCCCGCCGAGGAACCAGATGCAGTAACGCTGCACGCTGCCGCTCTGCATGTCGCGGATCGCGTACGCCGCGCCGCCGGCCGCCCTTGCCAGCAGATTCATAAAGCCGTCCACGACGTGGCGGTCGAACCACGCGATCGGGGTCGAAACAAAGCGGAAGATCACCTTGTGGGTGACGAACTGATAAACGTCGTCGATATAGAACCGGTTATAGGCCGCCCTGTGCAGGCCGCGGAACCGCAGGGCCAGCCGGTCGGCAACGGGCTGCCGCTCGCGCAGGTACATCCACGTCGCCAGCGCAATGCCCGCGGCAGCCACGCAAAGGCTCACGCCCGCCACGCGCCAGTCGATATGAATCGTGTAGGGCATGCCGTCGCTGCTGACGAACTTCCCGAACGGGATCGCGCCCCCGACGAGCGTCACCGCCGCCAGAAACACCAGCGGCAGGGTCATCGTCAGCGGAGCCTCATGCGGTTTGTGCGCGGCATGCAGTTCCCGGTTCTCGCGTCCCCAGAAGATATTGTAGTACAGGCGGAACATGTAGAACGCCGTCAGTCCGGCAATGGCGGTCATCAGCCACCCCATCGCGGGGCTGAACGCGAAGCAGGCCGTCAGAATCTCGTCCTTCGAGAAGAAACCGCTCAGGGGCCAGATGCCGGCAATGGCGAGACAGGCGACGAGGAACGTGGCGTGCGTCACGGGCATATACTTGCGCAGGCCGCCCATGGCCGACATTTCGTTGGAGTGGACGGCGTGGATGATACATCCGGCGCCGAGGAACAACAGGGCCTTGAACATGGCGTGCGTGAAGAGGTGGAACATCGAAGCCATGTACCCCAGCCCGCCCGCATGCGGATCGGCCGAGGTGCTGACGCCCAGCGCCACGATCATAAAACCGATCTGCGAAATGGTGCTGAACGCCAGCACGCGCTTGATATCGCTCTGCACGCAGGCCACCACGGCGGCGTACAGCGCCGTAAACGCACCGATATAGGCCGTCCAGTGGAGCACTTCGGGCGCATAGCCGATAAAGAGCGGGAACATGCGCGCCACGAGGTAGACGCCCGCCACGACCATCGTCGCGGCGTGGATCAGCGCCGACACGGGCGTCGGGCCTTCCATGGCGTCGGGCAGCCAGATGTGGAGCGGGAACATGGCGCTCTTGCCCGCGCCGCCGATGAACATCAGCCCCAGCGCCAGCGGGATCATCGTCCCGGCGGCGGCCAGCAGCCGCACCTCCGGCGTAAAGGAGAACGTCCCGGCGTAATAGCCGTAGAAGAGGATTCCGACGAGGAATCCCAGATCGGCGAAGCGCGTCACGATAAAGGCCTTCTTCGACGCGGCGACGGCCTCCTTCTTCGTATAGTAGAAGCCGATCAGCAGATAAGAGCTGACGCCCACCAGCTCCCAGAACAGGTACATCTGGAAAATATTGGTCGCCACCACAAGTCCCATCATACTCATCGTAAACAGCGACAGGAACGCATAGTAACGCTGGAAACCCCGTTCGCCCTTCATGTAGCCCAGCGAGTAGACATGCACCATCAGCGAGACGGTCGAGATCACCACGAGCATCATCACCGAAATCGGGTCCAGCAGGATGCCCATGTCGATATGCAGCGTACGGCTGATCGGCAGCCAGACCGTATTCCACGGAATCAGCGTCGGGAACGCCCCGGCGGCATCGCGCCCGGCCGTGAAGTATTCGAACGCCGTACAGTAACACAGCAGCGTCACCACACCCAGCACCGCCGTGCCGACGAGGCCCGCCGCCGCGGGCTTGAGCTTCATGCCGGCCAAGCCTAAGAAGAGGAAGCTCAGCAGGGGCAGCAGCAGAATCAGAATCGTATATTCCATAAGAGTCGTTTTTCGTTTTCGGCTACCACTTCATCTCCCGCAGGCTCTTGACCTCGATATTGCGGATGTTGCGGTAAATATTGATGATGATGGCGATGGCGACGGCCGTCTCCGCGGCGCTGATCCCGATGGCGAACAGCGTAAAGAAGAATCCTTCCAACTGTTCCGGGAAGAGGAACCGGTTGAAGACGACGAAGTTGATATCGACCGAATTGAGGATCAGCTCGACGGAAATCAGCATCGCCAGCAGGTTGCGGCGCGTGACGAATCCGTAAATTCCCACGAACATCATGATCGTGGAGAGGACGAGATAATATTCCATGTGTATCATAGCCGTACTTTTTTAGCGTTTGCGTGCGATGAGGATTCCGCCGACGATGCAGGCCAGCAGCAGGATGCTGATGACCTCGAACGGCAGCACGTAGCCGTATTTGCCGCTGCTCATCAGCGCATGGCCGATGGTCTGCACGTGCAGTTCGCCGTGAACGAAATGCGAGGGCCTGAAATCGTGTCCGAGCGTCACATAAAGGCAGACGCCGAGACTCAGCAGCGTCGCGGCCAGCCCCACGAAGAATTTATATCCCTTCAGGTCCTCCGACTTGTCGCCCTGACTCGACGTCAAAAGAATCGAAAAGACGTACAGCACCGTGATGCCGCCGGCATAGATCAGCAGCTGCACCGCGCCGAGGAACGAATAGTTGAGCTGGAAATAGATGCCCGCCGTACCGAACAGCACGAACAGCAGGTAGGTCGCCGCGCGCAGGATGCGCTTGGTCGTCACAGCCAGCAGAGCGCTCACGGCCGTGAAGACCGCCAGCACCGTAAAGACGATTAATTCGAGTGTTATCTCCATGGCTTACTGTTTATTCAGGGTTTTGACCAGCTTTTCGCGCGTGTAGACCGCATGTTCGAAGTCGGTCGAGAAACGGATCGCCCCGGTCGGGCAGGCATTGACGCACAGACGGCAGAACATGCACGCCCCCAGATCGTACTCGTAGAGCACCAGCCGCTTGCGGCTCTTGCCCGTTTCGGGATCGGCGACCATTTCGGTCGTGATGCGGATGGTGCCGTTGGGACACGCCGACTGACACAGGCCGCAGGCGATACACTTGTTCCGGCCCTCGGCGTCGTGCGGCATGGTCAGTTCGCCGCAGAAGCGGTCGAACATCCTGAGCGTGGCGCGGTTCTCCGGATACTGCTCGGTGACCTTGGGCGTGAAAAACTCACGGCCCGTCACCTTGAGTCCCGTCAACAGGGACCCCAGTCCGTGAAAGAATCCTTTGATATAGCTTTTCATGGCTAAAAATGCAGTTTAAATACGACGACAACGACCATCAGCAGCAGGTTGGCCAGTCCGATCGGCACCAGATACTTCCATTCGAGCGTCAGTATCTGGTCGATACGCAGGCGCGGGAATGTCCACTTGATCCACATCAGCAGCCACACCACGAAGAACGCCTTGCCGAAGAACCAAACAAAGCCCGGAATGTAGTCCATCGCGGCGTTGAAGCCCTCCCAGCCGGAGATATGCAGCGGCATCCAGCCTCCGAGGAAGATCGTGGCGGCCACGCCCGCGACGATGAACAGATTGACGAATTCGGCGACGTAGAAGAGTCCGAAGTGCATGCCCGAATATTCGGTGTGATACCCCGCCGTCAGCTCCGACTCGGCTTCCGGCAGGTCGAACGGGCCGCGGTTCACCTCGGCGTTGCCCGCGATCAGGTAGATCACGAAGGCGATCAGCGCCGGAATATGGCCCTTGAAGATAAACCAGCCGTCGGCCTGCCGGGCCACGATCTCGGAGAACTGCATGGTGTCGGTCAGCACGATGATCGTCAGGATCGAAAGGCCGATCGAAAGCTCGTACGAAATCATCTGCGCGCCGCTCCGCATGGCGCCGATGAGCGAATACTTGTTGTTGGAACTCCATCCCGCCAGCAGGATGCCGACCACGCCGATCGACGACGCGGCCATCATGAAGAAGACGCCCACGTTGAAGTCCAGCACCTCCAGCCCCTTGTTCACGGGCAGGCAGGCGAACGCCAGCACCGACGCCAGAATGACGATGTAGGGCGCGAGGTTGTAGAGGAACTTGTCCGAACGGCGGATGGTGATAATCTCCTTGGTGAGCATTTTGAATACGTCGCAGATGACCTGCAACGTGCCCCACGGCCCCACGCGCACCGGCCCCAGACGGCACTGGAAGGCCGCGCAGACCTTGCGCTCCATGAAGATCATCAGGATGGCGATCACCGTATACATCAGCAGCAGGCATACGCCGACGATCACGCACTCCAGAAAGACCGCCAGTCCGAGGGGCATCAGCGACGTGAGCAGCCCGTGAATCCAGCTCGTTACTATACTAAAATCAAACATATCTGTAAGTTTTTCCTTTTTCAATCCGTTTTCCGCTCTCCCCGGCTGCAATTCACGGTCTCTGGCCGTGTTTACAAGTCTGCCCCTCTCCTAAATCCCCTCATCGAAGGGGACTTATCCGCCTGCGGCGGAAAAAACATCGGGAAAAGCCGGCGCCGACCGGCGAAGCTTTCAACCGCTCACCGGTCTATATCGGGTACGACGTAATCGAGCGTGCCTCCGATGGCGATCAGGTCGGCGATCTTCGTCCCCTTCGCTATGGTTTCGAGACACGACACCAGCGGCAGTCCCGTCGAACGGAACTTCATGCGGTAAGGCGACTTGTCGCCCCGGCTCTCGATAAACACGCCGAATTCGCCGCGGCTCCCCTCGACGGCGGCGTAGTAGCTGCCTTCGGGAATGCGGATCACCGGCTTCATCTTCAACTGGTATTCCCCTTCGGGAATATTGTCGATCAGCTGTTCGACGATGTTCATGCTCTGCTCGATCTCGCGCATGCGGACCATGTAGCGGGCGAAGCAGTCGCCCTCGGTGAAGAGCACCTCCTCGAAACCGACCTTGCCGTACATGGCGTAGGGATGCCGCTTGCGCACGTCGCAGGCCCAGCCCGCGGCGCGTCCCGTGCCGCCCGTGGCGCCGAACGAGATCGCATCCTCACGGGTCAGCACGCCCGTTCCTTTCAGACGTTCCTGCGCGATGACGTTGCCCGTGAATATTTCGTGGTATTCGCGCAGCAGCGGACGCATATAGGCGATGAACTCCTTGACCTTGCGCACGAATCCGGGATGGATGTCGGCCTGCACGCCGCCGATGGTGTTATAGGTCTGTATCAGGCGGCCTCCCGTGGTCTGCTCCAGAATGTCGAGCACCTTCTCACGGTCGCGGAACCCGTAGAAGAACGCCGTCAAAGCCCCCATGTCCATACAGAGACACGCGAAGAACAGCAGGTGCGAATCGATGCGCTGCAGCTCGTCCATGATCGTGCGGATATACTGCACCCGCTCCGACACCTCGACGCCCAGCCCCTTCTCGATGCACATACAGAGCGCATGGCGGTTCTGCGCGGCCCCCAGATAATCCAGCCGGTCCGTAAGGGCCAGCGTCTGGGGATAGGTCAGCCCCTCGCACAACTTCTCGATGCCGCGGTGGATATAACCGCAGTGCACGTCGAGCTTCTTGATGATCTCGCCCTCCAGCGACACTCGGAAGCGCAGCACGCCGTGCGTCGCAGGGTGCTGGGGACCGACGTTGATGACGTATTCGTCCTCTTCGAAGAGCACGTTGCGCTTGCGGATGAAACTGCCGTCGGAGGTCAGCTCGAAACTCGGAGCGCTGTCCATCGACACCTCGTTGGTCATGCGCAGCGGATTGAGCGCCGGATCGTAATCCTTGCGCAGGGGATACCCCACCCAGTCGTCGCGCAGGAACAGCCGCCGCATGTCGGGATGGTTCAGAAACCCGATGCCGAAATAGTCGAACACCTCGCGTTCGTTCAGCTCGGCGGCCTTCCACAAATCGCAGACCGAGGGCAGGCCGCATTTCTCGCGGCTCGGCGTCAGCGTCCGCAGGACGACGTTTTCGCCCGTGGCAGAGGCTTCGAGGTGATAGACGGCTCCGAAGCCCTCTTCGCCCCAGTCCATGCCCGTCAGACTGCGCAGGAAATCGAATCCCTCGGCCCTGAGCCGGGCGGCCAGATCGTGAAACTTCTCCGCGGGCACGGTCCACATGCCGTCGCCCGCCTCGGACCATACGGCCTGAGGTTCCCATGCCGTTATCTTGTCTTTCAGCGTCATACTCATTGCTTTTCTCCTCCTTCCACATTCAAATCGTTCCGCTCCGAAGTCAGGTCGCGGCGCAGCAGTTCTTCATACTCTTCGCGGCCGATCTGCTTGTTCACCCCGCCGAAGAAACGCTGCAACTTCACTTTGCGCTGCAGCTGCATCAGTCCGTAAAGCATCGCTTCGGGCCGCGGCGGACAGCCGGGTATATAGACATCGACGGGCAGAATCCTGTCCACGCCGTTCAGCACATGATACGACTTCTTGAAAGGCCCGCCGCTGATGGCGCAGCCGCCCACGGCGATCACATACTTCGGATCGGCCATCTGGTCGTAAAGGCGCCTGAGCACCGGGGCCATTTTGTGGGTGATGGTGCCGGCGACCATGATGAAGTCGGCCTGACGCGGCGAGGCGCGGGCCACTTCGAACCCGAACCGGGCGAAATCGTAACGCGCCGCGCCCACGGCCATGAACTCGATGCCGCAGCAGCTCGTGGCGAAGGTCAGCGGCCACAGGCTGTTGCTGCGGCCCCATTCGATCAGCTCGTCCAGACAGCCCACGATCACGTTCGTATTGTTGTCGCGCAGTTCGGCGACCATCTTTTCGAGGTATTCGTTGTCGTTGAAATCTTCGTATTTCATCGACTTGATCTTCGGTTCTCTCTTTATTTCCATTCCAAAGCTCCTTTCCGCCATGCGTACGCAAGGCCCAAAATCAGGACGACCAAAAAGAAGAGGATGCTCACCAGTCCGTATACGCCCAGCTCCTGCACGACGACGGCCCACGAAAAGAGGAACACCGTCTCGACGTCGAACATCAGGAACAGGATCGCAAAGAGGTAGTAACCCACCTTGAACTGCATCCACGACCGGCCCCGTGTCGGGATGCCGCACTCATACGCTTCGCCCTTCTGGGGGTTGTACGAACGCGGCGACACGGCGCGGGCGATACCCAGCGCGACTGCGACCAGCGCAATGGCCGTCAGGATAACGACCACCAATAGCGTGAAATACATAACCTGTTATTTTACGAATTTATATTCCGGAACACGAAAAACGGGCATGCCCCCGGCGGACGGGACGTCGCGGCCGGAAACCATGCGGCTGGCAAAAAGGGACAGCCGGGGCTAAATCAGAATCCGCCCCAGAGAAAAGATGTAGTAATCGACCGGCTTGGAATAGAGCGCGCCGCGGTCCGAGAGCGCCGAGTTTTGCTGCGCCACGGCTTCCGCCGCAGCCGAACGGGCATAGAAACGATGCCGCACGATGGCCTTATGCTCCGAAGAGTGGGCCGGAATCTCGATCGAAGCGTCGCCCGAAAGCATTACGGCGGCCGTGAAATAATTCTGCGCCGTAACGGGTGCATGGAGTGCGGCCTGCGGACTCATTCCGGGCTGTACCCGGCATGCGCCTCCCTGCGGCGTCGCACCGTCGAGACTTCCCGCCAGCACGAAGAGCAGCACGAACAGCGCATATTGAATTCTCTCCAGCATTATCGACAAAACAATTTCAGCGCAGCGAATATACGCTCTTTCCCGCTGAAAAGCTACCTTTCGGACGAAAAAATGCACAAAATGATGAATTTTGGCTACAAAAGTGTCAAACCGACCTGATTGCCGGACGACGGACCTCCGCCGACAAAAGTCAAGACCGAAAAAAAGCTCCCCGCATTTCTGCGGGGAGCCTCCGTTAACATTCGGACCGGATAGCGGTTATTCGTTCCGACCATAGATATACAACTCATTGATGCTAAGCGCAGTGCTGCCCTTCATGCCGACCCACTTGACATAGCGGGCGTTGCAGGGTTTGAGCAACTGAACGTAGTTGGTTGCGCCATAGCCTCTGTTGGGAGCCTCGGCCTGCCGGAGCTCTCCGTGCGGCGTCCAGTTCTCCCCGTCTTCCGACGTAGAAAGCTCGAAGTACTCGCCCAAATAGTCGATACTAAAAGCCTGAATATCAAAACCGGCGACCCACTGCAAGGTCTTCATGTCGATCGTAAGTTCGAGCGAGGAATCTCTCCAAAGATAAATATCGGAATACGAATCTCCGTCCCAAAGAGCGGTATTAGCATTCGAACTTGAGCTGCCGTTGGTTTGCACGGTCCATCCGCTCGTCGGATACTTCTTCCACGACGGATCGGCCGCGGACAGGAAAGTCAGGAGATCGGACTTCTTCACGATCGAAATCGCAACGCCGGCATCCTCCGGATCGACGGCGGCCCCGGCGGTATCGCCGACCAGCTCGGCCGTGAGCTGCACCGGGAAAGTGCCGAGTTCTTCGTCCGCTTCGAGGAAGTCGTCCGTCACCGACCACGTCGTTGCGTCCGACTCTTTCGCCCCGGCCGGAATCGTCACCTCGGCAGCGGGCGTAAAGCGCTCGTCGTCGACAAATCCTTCGGGAATGCCCGCCGATTTCACGACGAACTTCGTATCCTCCAGCACGGGACGGTCCACCACGACCTTCACGTCATATGTTATCGGATCTTCGTTGACGATCGCACCGTCGATGAAGTTGCGTTTGAAAGTCACGGCATTGCCCTCGACGCCCACGAGCGACGCGACAGCGACATAGGCAGCCTTTTCGATCACCATCTTCGCCTCGCCGTCCACCACGGGAACCTGCGAACCGCGCGCTTCGACCACACGCACGCCCAGCTCGTAGGTCACAGGCCCGAACACATTCTCCATGAAGTCGTAGTTCTCCTCGATCATCCTTACCGAGACTGCCGCCGTAGTGCTGCCGGCGGGAATCACCAGCTCGCGCGCGCTGATCTCGACCAGCTCGGCCGGTACATTGGTGATAATAGGTTCTACGCGAACGACCGTCTCTTCGGGGCTGGCCTGCGCAAGGGCAATGGTATACTCGCCCGAAAGCGAACCGGCGAGATTCAGCACGCCTTCATTATCGTAAGTTCCCGCGAAAGTCGCCACCCGGTCCGTAGTACCGGAGATCGTTGCGCCGACCGGCGTTTCGGGGTAGCCCGCCAGATCGACCTCCTCGTCGGCGCGGCAGCCGGTGAAGAGCGCTGCACCGCCCGCGAGGGCGAAAAGCAGTGCATATTTATACATGTTTTTCATCGTTTACTGTTTTTCGGTTAATATCGCCTCGCAGGCAGGGCCGCACCCCGCCCGCAAGGCGGAATCGAATCAATAGTTCGGCCACTCAGGCTGCGCCGGACGCGAATAGGTATCCGGCAGGTCCTCAGGATAATTATAGCGCGTGGTGTCGGCGAACTTGTAGAAGTGCTCCGGCTCCTTGAGCGGCGATCCGTAGAGAGTTTCGGGACCTTTGTTCAGCCGGTTGACGAAAATATTGCGCCAAGCATTCTTATTCACCCTGCCGTTGGTATTCTTCAACGGGTCGGGCGCGAAGCCCATGAACCAGCCCTTGCCGGTCGTCGGGTCGAGCATTCTCTCGGCGACAACGCTGGTGAAGTTGCCGCCCGTACCGCGGTTGAACTCCATCGAGATGGCCGAGCACTGCTTCTGGGTCATATTGCCCATGGGCGAGGTAGACCAACCGTAATCGCCCACGGCGATATCGACCCACTCCGCAATGTCCTGTCCCTCGATCTCGGTCGGCCAGCCGCTGATATTGAAGCTAGAGTAGCAATAGGCAACGACAAGCTTGTCGGGCATCGCCTTCTTCGATTCGTAGGCCAGACGGGCCGCACGCGCCGAACTGCGCGAAGCATAGTAGGGATTCGAAAGATCGGGACTGTTCGAATACTCGTCGTCGAAGCACACGCCGTCGATATTGTATGCTTCGCAGAACGTGGCGAGTTCCTTGGCGAACATCTGGCATCCGTAGTCGGAAAGCTGGGCTACACCCGACTGGTCGTGGTTGCCCAGTACGCACATGATGACCTTGATGCCGCGTTTGCGCAGCGGCTGAATGAAGACCTCGTTGTTATCCATCCAGTACTGGGTCTGCGGATTGAGGCTCAGGAACGGAGCGTTGCGGTCCGCATGGTGGTTGATGTTGCCCGAAAAGAGGCAGACCACATCCCACAGCAGGCGTCCGTCTTCGAGCTCGAACGTCAGGGCGTTGAGCGGATTGACGTCGTTGACCTCGAAGAACAGGAAGCCCTTCGGCAGGTCGTCGCCCTTATAGCAGGTAGGCATCGAGGTCATATCCTTCACCACGTAGAAACAATGGCTCTCCTTGAGGATCACGCCATCGGCTTCGAGGGCTACGGGGATCAGATATCCCCGGCCTGCTACGAGTCCTTCGGCAGCATGGACAGTCATCTCGACCGTAAGTTCGACATTGCGGCCTGCGGCGGCAAAGAGGCCGTCGTTGGCAAAAGTCACCTTGTCGGCCGGATAAAGCGTATAGTTCGTGCCGTTGGCCTTGTTGTACTGTCCGACGTCATAGGAGTCATCGACCTTGGCGCGGGCCGTAAATCCCTCGGAAGGGGTTTTGGTCAGCACCAGACGCAGGTCGGCGGTGTAGGTCTCCTTCCACAATTCGACGGTGGTGTTCGACTTCCCGGAATTGAGGTCCTGCAGCATGGCGCCCGTTTCATTGAGGCCCGTTTCGATCGAGCCGGCGCCATCCCATTCGCCGACCGTGACGTCGTCCGTGCAGGATACGAGCGCAGCGGAACACAGCAGGGCCGCGGCTGCGGCAAGAATACCGGATTTGAAATATCTCGTTTTCATGCGTAATAGCTGTTATTGGTTATTTTATTTCAGGAAGAGTTACGGGAATCCAAGTCGGCGTGCCGCCCACGGCAGAGAGATTCGTGCCGTTCGCATGGTCGATGATCGTCGAACCGGAACCCTCGTTGAATTTCCAGTAGGCTACCAGCCCTTCGCTTTCGGGGCTGACACCGTACATGTTGCCGGCGATCTGCTCCGGCGTACGGGCCACGCTCCAAACGCGCAGCTCGGAAATCTCTCCGGGGATGTAACGCTCCTCGTTGTACGACTTGCCGACGTAACAGTTGCTGGTCAGCGTAACCGATCCGCTCATCTTCTGATTGGAGTAGGCCACCTGCTTGCCGTTCTGGTAATAGATACGCTCGCCGTTTACGGCATCCCAAACCACGGCGATATGCACCCATTCATTGACCGGAAGCCCCGGAGCGGCATTGGCTGCGGGCCAGTTGCCGCCGTTGGCCGATCCCGTCGCCAGCTGGAGCTGGTCGCGCGGACGGTCGGCGTCGCCGATGCGCACGAGGAAGTTGCCTTCGATACCGAATACCGAGCTGAGGGCGTCGCCGCGGCCGTCGGTCCAGTCGGCGCTGCGCAGCAGGGCCTCGATGGTGACCTGCTTCATGCCGCTGACGAGCGGTTTGGCGTCGGCCGACCAGCTGACCGGGAAGTTCATCCACGCGATGTTGGCCACCACGTTGATCATCGCACCCTGACGGGCCACGAAGTAGACCGTACTGCG
Source organism: Alistipes sp. HGB5 (assembly GCF_000183485.2). Lineage (NCBI taxonomy): Bacteria > Pseudomonadati > Bacteroidota > Bacteroidia > Bacteroidales > Rikenellaceae > Alistipes > Alistipes sp. HGB5. The sequence continues at coordinate 51,257 of NZ_AENZ01000084.1, forward strand.
GCTGTCGAGCAGATCCACGCCATTGCACGAAGTTACCGTCACGGGCAGCACGTAACGACGGCTGCCGTCGAGGGTGTTGATATCCTTGAACACGATCTCTATCGCGTCGCCGCTCACCTGACCGGCCGCAATGTCGATCTGGTTGGAAGAGAGTTCGTAGCATTCGGCGGGAAGCGCCACGGCATTGTCGCCGTAGATCATGTTGTAGGCGGCGACCTGCGACGGATCGGCCTCGATCGTCACGGCGACCTGCTGCCCGGCAGGCTTGGCCAGACGCGATTCGATCGTCTTGGTATAACCGGGCGTATCGCTCTTGATCAGCAGATCGTCGGAGAGGATGGCCGAAGTGATATAGAACTTGTTATCGAAACGATGCTTCTCGACATCCTCGTTCTTGCAGCCGGTGAAAACGACTGCGGCGAGCGCCGAGAGAACCAATAAGCATTTATTGTATTTCATGGCTGTCAGTTTTTAGATGGAGGGGTTCATAATGCCGATTGCCTCGCGGGTCTTGGCCCACACCTTGGCGGGGTTGTAATAGTCGTACTGGACATCCTCGATCAGCAGCCCCGCACGCGTATAGCCCGGCGAAGGGAGCGTCACCCATCCGGCCCAAGCCTCGATCGCCTCGACCGTATCGCCGAAGGCATCGACCATGCCGGTATAACCGAACTCCTTCTTGTCGTCGCCGGGACGGGTGGTCTGGGCCGTCACGATCAGACGGTCGGCCGGCACGCCGGCAACGCTGACTGCGGTAAGAGCCGAGAACGACATCTCGTCGAGCGTCTTCACGTCATTGGTCGGCAGGATGATGTAGGCGCACTCGTCCAGCAGCGGCATATTCGTCTCCGTAATGGCTCCGGTGAAACCGCGGAAGACGAGCGCATGCGACGGGTGGGCCTCATGCCAAGCGCGGATCGGAGCGAAGAGCGCTTCCTGACGGGCCGTATAGACGGCCAGCGCCTCGTCCTGCATGCTGCCTACGGCCTTGCCCGTGTAGGTGAAGATGAAGCCGTCATAGCCCCAGCGGTCTACCAGCGCGATCTGCTCGCCGACACGGCCGCCGAGATAAGCCAGCGCATCTTCCTCGCTGAGCGTGGGGTCCTCCTTCAGCACCTGCGTCCAGTCGTTTTCGAATGTCTGCAGGTCGATATTGAAGAGGATGCGGGTTCCCTTCTCATGCACTTTCCGGATTTCATCGACAAGCGTCTGGCAAAGGACGGACGGAACCGGATTCACGACGATGAAATCGACGCTGTCGGGCATTGCCGTGAAGTGCTGCGTACGATGGGTCGTCGCGGCGCCGTTTTCGGGAACGGTCATCGTAACGAACACCGCCTTGTGCGAACCGGCCTTGTACTCCCGGAGCGCCTGCATGTACCGGGCATACAATTCGGGATTCGTCTCCTCGAATGACGAATAGTTCACGTCGATCGCCTCAGGCTCGACGGCCTCGTGGCAGCCGACCATGAAAAGCACGGCTGCAAGGGGCAGAAAATATCTTTTGATGTTGATTTTCATAGTTTGACGGTTTTATAGGTTAGCGAATCCGGGGATTGCAATCCCACCACAGACGGGTGGACATTTTGTCCTGACCGCCCAGCCACTGATCCACGGCGGCCCGGATCGTTTCGCCGTTCGCCTCGTACTCCTCCAGCGGATAGGTCATACGGCGGGCGCCCAGCTGCAGATTCGTGATGTCGGGATTGTTATTGACCACCACCGGGAACAGACGCGGATAGCCTGTACGGCGGTAATCGGCCCACGCTTCGGTACCCAGCGGGAAATTGGCGATCCACTTCTGGGTGATGATGCGTTCGAGGTTCTCTTCGAAAGCCGCCCCGTCGTTCCAAGGGATCGTGACCGTCGACTGGTTCGAACAGCTGTAACCGAATGCCGGGTCGTCATAGCCGCCGGGAAGCGCCGTCGAAGCCATATAGGCAGTCAACTGATCCGCGACGCCACAACGCTCGAACGAGAGCCGGATACCCTCCTCGTAGAAGGTCCGGGCGTTGCCGCCCATCGCCCAGCCGCGCAAAGCGCCCTCGGCGCGCAGGAAGGCCACCTCCGAAGCGTTCATCCACATCAGCGACGTCGATGCCGTCACGTTATACCGCGAGAAGTTGTTGATACGATCATCGTCGGGAATCTGGATGCCGTTGCGAAGACCGTCATAGCCGCCTCCGCTGAAAGCCGACTCGTTGAAATAGCTCGCACGACGGGGATCGTCGTAACCGTTCATGAACGACGCGATATCGGCGGCGACGCGGTGGTCGCCCGCACCCGACTTATAGCTGAAGAAGCAGACGTAGAAAGGATTGCCGTCCTTGCCGAAGCCCGTATACATGGCATTGCCGGAGTTGTCCTCGATCACGCCCAGCTCCGAGCTGACGGCCTCCTCGGCCAGCTGCTGCGGAGTACGACCGTCATCGGTGGTGAAATCCGTATAGACGATACGCATCGCAAGACGCAACTTGAGCGAGTTGGCCAGACGGCCCCAGCGCTCCAGACTGCCGCCGTAAAGCCGGTCGGCATCGGTGGTGATCATGCCTGCACGGTTGCGCGTAAGCACCTCGACGGCAGCATCCAGATCAGCGAACATGGCCTTGAAGACCTCTTTCTCCGAGTCCAGCGGCACCGGATCGGCGCCCGTACCCACCTGCGTATAGGGAATCGGTCCGTAGGTGTCGGCGACGCGGTGTACGCCGGCGACCTTCACCACCTTCGCCACGGCGATGGCATTCTCGTCTTCGGTCACCTTGCACAACTCCGTGAAGTTCGACATTTCATTGGTGTAGATAACCCGGTAAAATACCGGCGACCAGTTCGACTGCGGGTCGTAGGTCGAGAATTTTCCGGTGTTGAATCCGCTGTTCGCATCGGCGATATAACCGCCGTAAGGCCCGCCCAGCAGCAGATCGGTGAACTGGCACTGATTGACGTCGGCCGGAATGACCCAGCTCTGCATGGTGGTCATGAACGACCGCATGGCGTAACCGTCCCGCTCCATATCCTCTGCGGTAACCTCATAGGGATTCCGGTTGATATCTTCGTAGTTGGCCGTGCAGGATGCCGCGCCGAGCGCTGCCGCCGCAAGGGCCACCGTCATATTCGATATATTGAATTTCATGGCGTTTTAGCTTGATTAGAATTTGACACGCACGTTGAAGCCGATGCTGCGCAACGAAGGCATCATGAAATAGTCGATGCCCTGATAGTAGTTGCTGGTGGTAGCGACCGCCTCTGGATCAAAGGGCGCCTTGTTGTAGAGCATCCACAAGTTGCGGCCTACGATCGAGAGGGTGATGTCGCAAACGTCTCCCAGCTTCTTGCGCGGAATCGTGTAGCCGATCGAAGCCTCCTGCAACCGCACATTCGTAGCCGAATAGGTGTAGTACTGCGGAGTCGTATCGCCGTTGGCGACGGTCTGGTACCATTTCTGCGCATCGATCAGGTCGTTGCCGTTGATGACGATGCCGCCCGCATCGCGCGCATCGGCCGACGAGGCCGATACGCCGTAGTAATCCATTACGGCCTGCGTGCGCGAGTAGACTACGCCGCCCAGACGGGCCGTGAGCAGGAACCCGAAATTGAAGTTGCGCCAGCGGAAGTCGTTGCGCCATGCCAGATTGGCGTCGGGGAATACGGAACCCAGCTTGATGAAATCCTTGGTCTGCGTCTTGTTGTCCACGAAGATGTTGCCGTCCATATCCTGATAGATATCGCCGTTCGAGTCGCGGCGCAGGTCGGCGCGCGAATAGATGTCGCCCAGCGAGCCGCCCTCGCGCAGAATGAAGCGGACGTTACCCATGCCTCCCACGTTCAGGTCGCCGATCGGAGTGACCTTGCCCGTGTTGGGGTCGATCACCTCTTTGCCCAGCTTCATGATCTTGTTGCGGTTGACGCTGGCCGTGAAGTTGCTGTCCCATGAGAAGCGGTTCCACGTATTCTTGTAGCCCAGCGACATTTCGAAACCGCGGTTGCGCACGTCGCCGTCCTGCTTGTAGACCTTGCTGTACATCGAACTTGCGGGGATGCCCGTGTTGAACGTCTGGTTGATCGTACGGGTGTTATAGTACGAAATGTCGAAATTGAAATGTCTGAGGAAGCGCATCGTAAGACCGACTTCGAACGATTTGGTGCGTTCGGGCTTCAGGTCGTAGAGCGGACTTTGGGACGAGAGGTTCCAGCTGTTGGTCGAAGAGTTCCACGAGCGGGTCGGATTGGCGTAGAAACGCGAGAAAGCCAGACCCACCGATGCGTACGACGCACGCAGCTTGACGTAGGAGAGGTTCTTGGGCATGTTCGGGATGATCTCCGAGAGCACGACCGAAGCGCCGACCGACGGATAGAAGAACGAGGAGTTCACCGAGTTGGGACCCGCCAGCTGCGAAGGCCAGTCGTTGCGGCCCGTCACGGTCAGGTAATACGCCCCCTTGAAGCCCACCTCGGCCGAGAAGAAGACCGACTGCGACTGCTCGCGCCAGCCGATCTGCTCGCGGACGGTCTTCGAATTGGAGAGGTTGTAGACGTTGAACACGTTGGGGATGTTATTCGGCTCGTAGATGGCGTTGCCGTCCTTGTCGTAACCGGTCTGCTCTCCGTAGGCGATCGGGCCGCGGACTTTCGAGGCGTCGGAACGCATGTCCGAGATCGAAGCGCCGACGTTGGCCTGCAGACTCCAGTTCTCGCCGAAGGTCTTGTTGATATTGACCATCACGTCGCCGTAGGTCTGACGGTCGTTGGTCTTGGTGATGCCGTAGAGACCGTTGGGCGATCCCTCGGTGCGCAGGTTGTTGGTCGATGCGTAGAGCTTCTCGGTATAGTCGCTGTTCGAGTTGTCCACCCGGATGCGGCCCGAAACCGAGAGCCAGTCGAGGATGTCGTAGGTCAGCGAGGCGTTGATCATGTAGCGGTCCTTGCGGTTCTCGCGCAGGTTGCGGTAGCTGATCCAGTAGGGGTTCTGCATCTGATAGGTATCGGCTCCCATCGTCGGCCAGTACTGCTCGTAGATGCCGCGCGAGGGGTTGTAGCGTTCGTACATCTCCACATCCGCCCAGTCGTCGCCGCGCGGGAAGAGGTAAGCCGACACCAGCGGGTTTGAGTAGACGCCCTGATTGACCATGTTGCGGTCTTTCTGGATAATGTAGCTGGCACCCAGATCGAGGTGCATCTTGTCCTTGAGGAACGACGAGGTATTGCGGAAAGTGAAGTTGTAACGGTCGTAACCGTTGTTGGGAATAATACCGCGCGAATTGACGGCGCCGGCCGAAGCATAGGTCTGGCTGCGCTCGTTGCCCGTCGAGAACGAAACCGTCTCGGTGCCCACGACGCCCGTCTGGAAATAGTCGTCGGCAGGGTCGTAGCCCCTGTAATTGAACGCATTCAGACGTTCGCCCCACGAGTAGATGCCGTTGGCGGCTCCCGCCAGCTTGTCGCCCGTGCCGTAACGGGTCTGGAACATCGGCATCACGAAAGGCGCGAGCACTTCGGTGTTGCTCGTCACCGTCACGGTCGTCTGACCGGCCTTGCCGCGCTTGGTCGTGATCAGAATGGCGCCGTTGGCGGCATCCGAACCATAGAGTGCCGCGGCGGCTGCGCCCGACAGGACGGTCATCGACTCGATATCCTCAGGGTTGAGGTCGGCGATGGCCTCCGAAGAGCCCTGCGAATCGAACTCCTCGCTGCCGTCGCTGCGGAAGTTGCACATCGGAATGCCGTCGATCACATAGAGGGCGTTCGACGACTGCTCGATGGATTTCGAACCGCGCATCACGACCTTCGACGAACCGCCGACACCCGACGACGAGGCGTTGATATTCAGACCGGCCACCTTGCCGTTGAGCGAATTGACGAAATTGACGTCTTTCACGGCCACGATGTCCTCGGCGTTGATCTGCTGGGCATTATACGAGAGCGCCTTCTCCGAGCGCTTGATGCCGAGGGCCGTCACGACGACCGATTCGATCTCCGATGCGGCCTCGCGCAGCGTAATGTCGAACGAAGTGCGGTTGCCGACGGCAACCGCCTGCGGCTCATAGCCCAGATAGCTCACTTCGAGCCATGCCGTCGAAGGTGCGGGCACCGAAAGGGTGAAACGGCCGTCGGCGTCGGTCGTCGTACCGGTCGAGGTGTCGCGGACGATGATCGTGGCGCCGATGACCGGCTGGCCGCTCCCGTCGCGGACATAACCTGCGACGGCCGCAGGCTGCTCGGCTTTCTTTACGGAGAGGATGATGCTCAGCGAACGGATGTCGTAGGTCAGGTCCGCACCCGCCACCATCCGGTTCAGGGCTTCCGTAAGCGGCACCGCCGTAACATCGAGGCTTGTGATACGGTCGGTCTTGACATCCGAACCCGTAACGAACAGATATTTGGTCTGCCGTTCGATCTCGGACATGATCTGTGACATCGGGACACGGTCCATCCGGATCGTAACTTGGGGCAGGCTGCGGTTCTGGGCCGCCGCCCGCGGAGACCAGATAGCGCAAAGACCAAGCATGAATAAAAAAGTAAATGACCTTTTCGCTTGTCTGATAAATGTTTTATTCATAAATTTGTACTTTAGGTTTGAGTAGGAGGTTTGCTTGAACCCCGGCCTGTGCGATGTGCTACCATCCGCACAGGCCATTTTCTGAGGTTCCGACAATCATAGTATACAGTTTCTCACAAACTTGGATTACTTCATAGGCCGGTCGTTTTTAAGGTTAGACTGAGTTTATCGGATGGTTATCGTGTTGTTCTGTTCGTCCTTCTCGTACTCGAAATCGGCAAACCGCTGCAGCACCTGAAGCGCATTGTCGATACCTACCGACTGCCGTATCTTACCCTGTCCGATACGGATCGACGGTTCGCGCTCGATACGGATTGTGACGCCGAAGGTCTTTTCGAAGCGGTGCATCAGCTCGGAGAACGACTGATCGGTCAGGCTGATGATTCCGTTCGTCCACAAATATTCCTCATCGTTGTCGATCTGCGCGAGACAGAGATGCTTCCCTTCGAGCGTCACCATCTCGTCGGGTTCCAGCACCAGTCGTTCGCCGGGAACGAGCCGGCTGGAAACGGCGACGCGGCCTTCGAACAGAGCCGTCGAGAAGAGCCCGTTCTCCTCCTCGGCCACGACATTGAATTTCGTGCCCAGCACCTCGACGTCGCAGGCGTATGTCCGGACGATGAAGGGATGTTTCGCATCGTGCACCACTTCGAACCGGGCTTCGCCTTCGATCTCCACACGGCGCTCGCGCCCCGTAAAGAGCGCCGGATAGCGCAGCGTCGTTCCGGCGTTGAGCCATACCGAAGTGCCGTCCTGCAACGTCAGGCTGACGCGCTGTCCGTAGGGTACGGATACCGACAGTAGCCGTTCGCCCTGCCGCGAGAAATCGCGTGCGGCGTGAAAATAATAACCGCCGAAGGCGAGCAGTACGACGGCCGCTGCCGCCGCGCTCCACCGGCGCAGGACGGAGCCGAAACGGCGCCTGCGGTCCTTGGCGTAAAGTTCGTTGATGACCGGAGCGCTCAGAGCCACCAGATCGTGCTGCCGCTGCACCTTTGCGAGTTCCGATTCATGTGCAGGATCGGCTTCCAGCCACGTCAGCACTGCCGTCTCCTCCTCAGGCGATGCTTGGCACGCCACGTAGCGATATAATGTTTCCTTTTCCATAAGTTGCTATATTGACGCACGACAGTGCAGGATTTGCGAAAAAAATCGCAAAATCCCGCAAATAAATATTTTTAATAATTCCGGGGGGGGGCGGTCGTCAGAAGCCGTTCAGCAAGAGTCCTATCAGCGGAAGATAATCCTTGAGCGCAGCCTTGAGCGCCTCCTTCGCCGCACGCAGTTCGTAGGTCACCTGTCCTTCGGACAATTCGTAAACGGCGGCTATTTCCCGGTAGGACATCTCTTCGTAACGGTGGGCGATGAAAATCCGCCGCCGCTGTTCAGGCATCCGCCGCAGTTCGCGTTCGATGATGGCGAGCGCCTCGGACATCATCAGGTTCTGGGGGTCGTTGGCTTCGAGCCGCGCGATACGCTCTCCGACCACGCGCGCACTGGTCTGGTGCATGTTCTGTTGAATTCTGAGATGAATGGCTTGGTCGCGCAGATAGTCCAGACACTTGCGCTTGAGCGCGGTAAGCAGATAGGCGGGCAGATTCCGGGGCGTCGTCTCCGTACGGCTCTCCCAGATTTTCAAAAAGGTATCGGACACCAAATCCTCGGCCACCATCCTGTCACGGACATACGACACGGCGATCCGGACGAAATACGTCCTGTACTCCGCATAGACCTCCTCCAAACCATGGGGGGGGGGAAATTTCGATAGAGCGATTCATGGCAGAATAAACGTCCGGTAAAAGAATAAAGGTAA